>CANGYC010000024.1 GCA_947457975.1 Comamonadaceae bacterium
CAGCACCTACAACAACTTTTTCGAATTCGGTACGGATAAGGCCGACCCGGCACGCAACAGCAGCCGCTTTCAGACCTCGCCCTGGAGCGTGAGCATCGAGGGCCTGGTCAAGCAGCCGCGCAGCTATGCCCTGGAAGACCTGCTCAAGCTCAGCGCGCAGGAAGAGCGCATTTACCGCCTGCGCTGCGTGGAGGGATGGTCCATGGTCATTCCCTGGATCGGTTATTCCCTCTCTGAGTTGATCAAACGCGTGGAGCCCCTTGGCAGCGCCAAGTACGTGGAGTTCGTCACCGCGGCCGACCCCAAGACCATGCCTTTTGTCGGCTCGCGCGTGCTGGAGTGGCCCTATGTGGAGGCCTTGCGCATGGACGAGGCTATGCACCCGCTGACCTTGTTGAGCTTTGGCATGTACGGCGAGGTCCTGCCCAAGCAGAACGGCGCCCCGGTCCGGCTGGTCGTGCCCTGGAAGTATGGATTCAAGAGCGGCAAGAGCATCGTCAAGATCCGCTTCACCGAGACCGAGCCCAAGACCGCCTGGGTGAAGTCGGCGCCGCAGGAGTACGGCTTTTATTCCAACGTCAATCCCGAGGTGGATCACCCGCGCTGGAGCCAGGCCAGCGAGCGCCGCATCGGTGAGGACGGGCTGTTCGCCAAGAAGCGCAAAACCTTGATGCTCAACGGCTACGCAGCCCAGGTGGGCCAGCTCTATGCCGGCATGGACCTGAAGAAGTTCTACTGAAAGGCCCAGCCGTGCAGGCCGGCTCCGGCGTGAACAAGCTGCTCTTGCATCCGGTGGCCAAGCCCCTGGTCTTTGCCCTGGCGCTCGCCCCTTTTGCCTGGTTGGCCTGGCGTGCGGTCTTCGACCAGTTGGGCGCAAATCCTCAGGAAGCCCTGATCCGCGGGCTGGGTGACTGGGCGCTGCGATTCATGTGCCTGGTGCTGGCCGTCACGCCCGTGCGCAGCATTGCCGCGTGGCCGGCGCTCTTGCGCTTCAGGCGCATGCTGGGCCTGTTTGCTTTTTTCTACGCCGTGATGCACCTGCTGGCCTATGCCGTCTTCGACATGGGGCTGGACGCAGAGGAGATCGTGCGCGACATCCTCAAGCGGCCCTTCATCTTGCTGGGCACGCTCACCCTGCTGCTTCTGCTGCCCCTGGCCGCCACTTCATTCAACCGTGCCATCAGGCTGCTCGGGGCTGCACGTTGGCAGCGCTTGCATCGCCTGGTGTATGGGGCGGCTATCACCATGCTCCTGCATTTTTTCTGGATGCGTGCCGGCAAGAACGACTTTGTCGAGGTATTCGTCTATGCGGGCTTCGTGGCGCTGCTGCTGGGCTGGCGCCTCAGGCAAGCACTGCAGCGCCGCCAGGCGGCGTAGCGGGCTGAGCCCGGCTCAGGCTAGCACCAGGCGCTCGTGGCGCATCTGGTCGGCGGTGCTTTCGCGTTCGCGGATCATGTGCACCTTCGCGCCATCGACCAGCAGCTCGGCCGCACGGCCGCGCGTGTTGTAGTTGCTGGCCATGCTCATGCAGTAGGCGCCGGCCGAGAGCACGGCCAGGATCTCGCCGCCTTGCACACGCAACTCGCGGTCGCGGCCGATCCAGTCGCCGCTTTCGCAGATGGGGCCCACCACGTCGTAGCAGGCTACCGTGGCCGATGCGGCCGGTGGCGCCACCGGCAGGATGCGGTGGAAGGCCTGGTACATGGCCGGGCGAGGCAGGTCGTTCATGGCCGCGTCCACGATGCAGAAGTTTTTCTGCTCGCCCGGCTTGACGTAAAGCACCTCGGTCAGGCACACGCCGGCGTTGCCCACCAGCGAGCGGCCGGGTTCGATCATCAGCTTCTTGCGGCCGTGGCCGCGCGCATCGATCTTGGCCAGCAACTGGGCCCACAGGCTGTCGGCCGCAGGCGGCGTATCGCCCTGGTAGTCGATGCCCAGGCCACCGCCAAAGTCGATGTGGTGCAGACTGATGCCAGCGGCCTCGATGGCATCCACCAGGTCGAGCACGCGGTCCATCGCGTCCAGGTAGGGCGTCACTTCCGTGATCTGCGAGCCGATGTGGCAATCGATGCCCACCACCTGCAGACCCGGCAGGCTGGCGGCCACCTGGTAGATGCGCAGTGTCTCTTCATGCGCCACGCCAAACTTGTTGCCTTTGAGGCCCGTGGAGATGTAGGGATGCGTCTTGGGGTCCACGTTCGGGTTGACGCGGATGCTCACTGGCGCCCGGCGCCCGAGTTCGCCAGCCACACGCGAGAGCACGTGCAGCTCCGCTTCGCTCTCTACGTTGAAGCAGCCGATGCCCACTTCGAGTGCGCGGCGCATCTCGCGTGGGGTCTTGCCCACGCCGGAGAAGATGATCTTGCGGGCGTCGCCGCCAGCGGCCAGCACCCGCTCGAGCTCGCCGCCAGAGACGATGTCAAAACCGCAGCCGGCCTGGGCGAACACCTGCAGCACGCCCAGCGAGGAATTGGCCTTCATGGCGTAGCAGATCTGCGCATCCCTGCCGGCAAAGCCGCGTTGGTAGGCGGCCAGCGCGTTCAGCATTGCACCCTTGGAGTAGACGAACAGCGGCGTGCCGTGTGCAGCGGCCAGTTCAGACAGCGCCACCTCCTCAACGAAGAGCTGGTCGGCGCGCAGGTGCACAAAGGGGTGGCCGGGCAGGACGCCGGCCGCAGGGGTGTTGCTCATTTCTGGGTGGCCGGGGCCACGTAGTTGTCTGCCGGGTCAGGAAAGGTCATGGGCGGTGGTGGCGGAGGGACGTCGCGGCCGGATTTGAGCGCGCCCAGGGGCGGCGTGTCGGGCGGCAGGTACAGCGGTCCTTTTTGACCACACGCGCCAAGCAGCATCAGCGTCAGCACGCCGGCGGCCCAGCGGGCAGACCCTAGAATTCGCGCCACATTTGAAGCCAACATGATGATGGGATTGTAATGACCGACCTGGAGTACCTGGACCGTGCGGAAGCCCTGCTCAAAGCGGTGGAGGCCGCCTGCGACCGCATCAACGACCAGAGCGATGCGGACATCGACAACCAGCGCAGCGGCGGCATGGTCACCCTGAGCTTTGCCAACCGCAGCCAGATCATCATCAACCTGCAAAAGCCGCTGCACGAGGTGTGGATGGCGGCGCAGGCGGGCGGATTTCACTACAAGCTCAACGAGGGCCGCTGGGTGGACACCAAAGACGGCAGTGAATTTTTCGCCCGGCTCAGCGCCTGTGCCTCGCAGCAGGCCGGCCAGTCCCTGGCGTTCACGGCCTGAGCTTGACCGCCTGAAAGCTGGCCTTAGTTGCGGAACAGGTCCAGGATACGGCGCCGCTCCTCGCTGGGTGGCAGCACCTGGATGGGCGCAGGCCCGGCATCGGCGCCCCGGCCGTCCACCCCCAGGCTGGTCACGCCCGAACCCCGGGCGTATTCCTCGTAGTACCACTCGCCTCCCAAGTTCACCACGCCTGCTGGCACCGCCGGTTCCGTCACCGGGACGTTTTTCAGGGCGTGGTCCATGAAATTGATCCATACCGGCAGGCTCAGGCCGCCGCCGGTCTCGCGATCGCCGAGCTTGCGCGGCTTGTCGTAGCCCATCCACACCCCCGCCACCAAGGTGGGCTGGTAGCCCACGAACCAGGTGTCGATGGAGTCGTTGGTGGTGCCGGTCTTGCCATACAGGTCGGGCCGCTTGAGTTGTGCCTGCGCCCGCGCGGCGGTGCCCGAACGCGTGATCTCCTGCAGCAAGCTGGACATCACGAAGGCATTGCGCGCATCAATGGCGCGGGCGCTCTCGTTGGGCACCTGCGGGGGTGTTTGCACCAGCACCTTGCCCTGCTGGTCGGTGATGCGTGTGATCAGGTAGGGGTTGACGCGCAGTCCGCCGTTGGCGAACACCGCATAGCCGGTGACCATCTGCATGGGCGTGACCGAGCCTGCACCCAGGGCCATGGTGAGGTAGGGCGGATGCTTGTCCGCCTCAAAGCCAAAACGGGTGACCCAATCCTGCGCGTTCTGCGCCCCCACGGCCTGCAGCACCCGAATGGAGACCATGTTCTTGGATTTCTTGAGCGCGGTGCGCAGGCTCATGGGCCCGTCAAATTGACCGTCGTAATTCTTGGGCTCCCAGGGCTGGCCGCCGGTGACGCCGGCATCAAAGAACAGCGGTGAGTCGTTCACCACGGTCGCGGGCGTCATGCCTTTTTCGAGCGCGGCCGAGTAAATAAAGGGCTTGAAGCTCGAGCCCGGCTGGCGCCAGGCCTGCGTCACATGGTTGAACTTGTTCTTGCCGAAGTCAAAGCCGCCCACCAGGGCGCGGATGGCGCCGTCGCGCGGGTCCAGGGCCACTAAGGCGCCCTCCACCTCCGGCAGTTGCGTGATCTCCCATTTGCCGTCGGCGGTTTTCATCACGCGGATGATCGCGCCGCGGCGGATGGTGATGTGGGGCGGTGCCTTCCCAGAGAGACCCGATTGCGCGGGCTTGAGGCCTTCGCCGCTGATCTCCACCGTCTCGCCGTTGGCCCGCACGGCCACCACCTTCTTAGGACCCGCCTCCAGCACCACGGCCGACATCACGTCGCCGTTGTCGGGATGGTCGGCCAGGGCCTCGTCGATGGCCTCCTCGGCCTCCTTGGGGTCGGCCGGCAGGTTGATGAACTTCTCCGGGCCGCGGTAGATCTGCCGGCGCTCGTAATCCATGATGCCCCGGCGCAGGGCCCGGTAGGCGGCCATCTGGTCGGCGGCGTTGGCCGTGGTGTAGACGTTCAGGCCCCGGGTGTAGGCCTCGTTGCCGTACTGGGCCACCATGAGCTGGCGCACCGTCTCGGCGATGAATTCGGCATGCATGCGGCCCGGGTCGGCATTGCTGCGGATGCGCAGCGTCTCGTTCTTGGCGGCCTGGGCCTGCTGGGCGGTGATGAAGCCGTTGTCCTGCATGCGCTCGATGATGTAGAGCTGCCGCGCCCGGGCCCGCTTGGGGTTGGCGATAGGGTTGAACGAGGAGGGCGCCTTGGGCAGGCCCGCGAGCATGGCCGCCTCGGCCACCGTGATGTCTTTGAGGGGCTTGCCGTAGTAGGTCTCAGACGCCGCGGCAAAGCCGTAGGCCCGGTTGCCCAGGAAGATCTGGTTCATGTAGATCTCGAGAATCTGGTCTTTCGTGAGCGTGTGCTCGAGCTTGAAGGTCAGCAGAATCTCGTAGATCTTGCGCGTGTAGCTCTTCTCGGCCGAGAGGTACACATTGCGGGCCACCTGCATGGTGATGGTCGAGGCGCCCTGGCTCTTGAAGGAGCGCACATTGGCCAGGCCCGCCCGGACCACGCCCAGGTAGTCCACGCCACCGTGTTGGAAGAAGCGGGCATCCTCGATGGCCAGCACGGCATCCTTCATGACCTGAGGAATGTCCTTGATCGGCGTGAAACTGCGGCGCTCCTCGCCGAACTCGCCCATGAGCACCTTGTCGGCCGAGTACACGCGCAGTGGCAGCTTGGGCCGGTACTCGGCCAACTCCGAGACGTCGGGCAGGTTGGGGTAGGCCACCGCCAGGGCCACGGCCACCACCATCATCAGGCCCACCAGACCCGCGGCCAGTAGACCCAAGGTCCACAGGACCAAACGCCACACCATTTGTCGCAAAGGGGAGGGGGAAGCGTCGGTGGGCGGTGTGGAGGAGGGCATGCAGGGCAGGTAATAAGTGGCTCATTATAAAAAGGGCCTCGCGTTCGGCTGGTCAGTGGGTCAAACGCCTTGGCGGCGGCCTCACCCTGCCCGTGGGGGCGGCACATTAACACGAAGTAACTCATCTGCGAGGACGGGCGACTAGCCTTTCCTGCCTTGAGGTGGCCCAGCCCGGGCCGCCCCTGCATGAGATGACGGCCCATGCCCCCTTGGCTTTCGCGATGGCCCTGGCCTCAAGGCCCTGCCCTCCTGGGCATTGACCTGGACCCGCCCCAGGCCTGCCTGCTCTCATGTGCTCGCGCTGGCCCTTCCTGGCGCATCGAGCAGTGCGCAGGCCTCGATCTGCCGCCTGAGAGCCTGGAGGCGGGGCGCATTCTCGAGTTCGAAGCTTTGGCCGCCAGCCTGAAGCAACTCGTTGGTGCTGCCGGTGGCGGCCGTCGCATCGCCCTGGCCTTGCCCCGCTCGGCCGCTTGGCATCAGGAACTGGCTGTGCCTGCGGGCCTGCGCCCCTGGGCCTGGCGGGGCTGGGTCAGGCGCCAGGCCGAGCAGCTGGCGGGCGTGCCAGCCGATACGCTGGCCATCGAGGTGACGCTGCAGCCCGGCCCGCCCCTGTGCGCCCAGCTCTCGGTGTGTCCCCGGGAGCTGGTCGAGGACTGGCAAGGTCTGGCCGAAGCCGCCGATCTGGACCTCGTGCTGCTCGATGACCGGTCTCGCGTGATCCGCCTGGCGCAGCAGGCGCTGGGCATGGTGCCCGAGTCGCCCGCGGCAAACCTGGACCCGCTGGACCTGGTGGCCTGGCGGCCCGGCTTGGACCGTCCGGTGCAGACCGCGGGTTTTCTGGCGGCATTGGGGCTGGCCTTGAGGGCCTGGCATTCATGAGCGGCCACCGTCTGCGCGGTTTCAATTACCTGGGCCCGGGCGAAGAGGCTCTGGACCTGCGGGCCGGGCTGCGCTGCGCCTTGCCCGGCCTGCTGCTCGGCGCGCTGCTGGCCTGGGCGTGGATGCAGGCCAGCCGGGACGAGCTTGAAGCCCTGCGCGTGCGCCAACAGCAGTTGCATGCCCAGGTCCAGGCCCTCGAGCCGGCCTTGCGTGAGTCGGGTGAGCAGATTCGCCAACACGCTGCCCGGCAAGAGGAGGCCATGCGCTTGAAGGACTGGCAGGCCCATCGCCTGCAATTGCTCAGGAGCCTGGAGGCCCTGGCCGCCTCTTCCGGGGCGCAGATCGTGCAACTTCGCTACGACGACCGATTCCTCATCCTGCAGGGCCGCCTGCCCGCCACGCAGCTGCAGGCCTGGACGCAGGCGCTGCGCTCTGCGCTGCCTGACTTCGGCCCCCCTGAACTGGTGGAGCTCGCGGCCCAGGCCGACCCCCTTTCTCAGGCTGACCCCATGCGCTTTGTCCTGCGCTGGCCTCTGCCTGCGCAAAGGCCCCGGCCATGAAGGGCGGCACCCTTGCCTGGCGTGTCCTCGCGCAGGGCCGGCTGCTCATGCTGGGCCTGGCCTGGTCGCTGGGTCCCCAGGCCTGGCGGCCGCCGGCCCTTGCTTTGCTGGCGGCCCTGGTCGGTGGCGGGCTGTGCTGGCTGCTTCAGGCCCCTGCGCTGCAGGAGGAGGCCCGGGCCGCGCTGCAAGGCGTGCGCCAGGCGGAGGTCCAGTTGCACAAGACGCAGGAGCAGCTGGGGCAGTTTGAGCAGCAGCGCCAGACAGCGCAAGTGGCTGCGCTCGCCAGCCCAGCAAATGCCCCGCCCGTAGCGGGCCACGGCGGCGGTCCCTGGCACTGGCACCGCATGGCCCTGGCCGCAGGCCTGGAGCTTCAGCAGCTCAAGCCCCTGGAGGCCCCGGGCCAAGAGATGGCGCCGCTGCAGTTGCGTCTGCGGGGTCGGTTCCATCAGCACGGCGCCTTTGTTGCGCGCCTGACCGACCCGGCGCAGGCCGTTCGCCTAAAAAGCTACCAGCTTCAGGCCGGAGCGGCGGGCATGCACCAGGCCGAGCTGGTGTTGGAGCTGGCGCATCCCCGGGTGCTCGCGGTCCGCTCGCCTTGGACCGGTGAGCTGCCACGTCGCTTCGAAGCGCAGGCGCAGGCCGATCCCTTGGGCGATCCTGCGCCGACCGACCGGCTCCAGACAGTGCCTGTCGCCTGGCGCGAGGTGCTCCAGCGGGAACCCGGCCTGCTTGAGCGTGTGCCCCTGTCAGCTTTCACCCTCACAGGCACGCTTCGCCAAGGGGAGGAATGGGTGGCCCTGCTGCGCCTTGAACAGCACTTGCACTCGGTGCGTGCAGGCGAGCACCTGGGGATGCAGCGGGGACGGGTGCAGCGCATCGCCGAGCAGGGCCTGTGGTGGCGCGAGATCGTGCAGGACGCTGCGGGCCGTTGGAACGAGCAGGAGCGCTTCTGGCGCGTGGGGGAGAGTCCATGAGCGGTCTGCGCAACACGCGCCACGGGGTAAAGGTTTGGTGGCTGGCCTGGAGTCTGGCCGCAGCCGCGGCGCTGGCCCAGCCCCAGCCCCAGCCCGATAGCACGCCAGGGCCCAGGCGCGAGGTGCCGGCCTACACCGGCGCCCCCATTTCCCTGAATTTCCAGCAGGTGGAGGTGCGCACCCTGCTGCAGGTGCTGGCCGAGCACAGCGGCTTTAACGTGGTGGCGTCGGAGGGCGTCAGCGGCACCTTGAGCATCCGCCTGCGCGACGTGCCCTGGGACCAGGCGCTGGAGACCATCCTGCAGGCCCGCGGCCTGGCGGCGCGCCGGGACGGGCGGGTGATCTGGGTCGCCCCCAAGACCGAGCTGGCGGCACGCCAGCGCCAGGAGCTCGAGGCCGAGCAGAACCTGCAGACCGTCGACGCCGTGCGCACCCAGAACTTTCGCCTGAACTATGCACGCGCCGACGATTTGGCGCGTCAGCTGCAGGCCGGGGTGGGCGCTGCGCGCCTCTTGTCCCCCCGCGGCCATGTGATGGCCGAGGTCCGCACCAACCAACTCTTCGTGACCGATGTGGCCTCACGCGTGGCGCAGGTGACCTCCCTGGTGCGCCTGATCGACGTGCCGGTGCGGCAAGTCATGATCGAGGCCCGCATCGTCGAGGCGGCCGACACCTTTGGCAAGACACTCGGGGTACGTCTGGGCGGACGGATTTCGGCGAGCACGTCCCAGCCCGGCGCATCGGGCCTGTCGGGCGGGCAGGCCGGCGGCGGCTATGTGGCGCCCCAGGCGCCGGCCTCGGGCGACCCGGTGGCCGGGCGCGACTTCGGTATCGCCGGCAAGGACATGGTGAACTTGCCGGCTGCTGCGCTCAACGGCCTGCCCGCGGCGGCGCTGGCGGTCTCGCTCTTCAATGCCTCGCTCACCCGCGTGCTGAACCTCGAGCTCTCGGCCCTGGAGGCCGATGGCCAGGGCCAGATCGTGGCCAGCCCGCGCATCGTCACGGCCGACCAGGTCAAGGCCATCATCGAGCAGGGCACGGAGCTGCCCTACCAGCAATCCACCTCCAGCGGGGCCACCGCCGTGGTTTTTCGCAAGGCCAACCTGAAGCTGGAGGTGACGCCGCAGATCACCCCCGAGGGCGGCATCATCCTCAATGTCGATGTGAACAAGGACAGCGTGGGCCGCAGCACCCCCAATGGCTTTGCCATTGACACCAAGCACGTGCAGACCCAGGTGCTGGTGGACAACGGTGGCACGGTGATGATCGGCGGCATCTTCGAGACCCTGGAGCGCGAGGAGGAAACCCGCGTGCCCGTGCTGGGCCGGCTGCCAGTGCTGGGCGCCTTGTTCCGAAGCCGCAGCAAAACGCTCAACAAGACCGAGCTGCTGGTCTTCATCACGCCGCAGGTGCTGGTCGATCAGCGGCTTCCGCCGTGAGCCTGCAACGCACCCCTCTCGCACCCTGGCCGCCGCATGGCTGGCGCAGGAGAGGAGGTGGGACGTTTATCATTCCGGGCTGTTTCCTTCACGACGCCCCACCTTGCCCTCCAACCCTTTGCTCATTGCCTGCGTGGGCCTGCCCGGCTCGGGCAAGTCCACGGTGGGGCGCCAGCTGGCCAGGCGCATCGGGGCGCGCTTCATTGACTCGGACCACGTGATCGAACAGCGCATCGGCTGCTCCATCCGCGAATTCTTCGAGCGCGAGGGCGAGGTGCCCTTTCGCGACCTCGAGCAGCAGGTGCTCGACGAGCTGACGCAATCCGGTGCCGGCGTGGTCTCCACCGGTGGCGGCTCGGTTCTGCGGCCGGCCAACCGGCAAGCGCTCCACGAGCGCGCCACCGTGATCTACCTGCATTCCTCGCCCGACGAGATATTCAAGCGCCTTCGCCATGACCAGAACCGGCCGCTGCTCCAGGTGGCCGATCCGCTGGGCCGCTTGCGTGAGCTCTACCAGGCCCGTGATGCGCTCTACCGCGAGACGGCGCACTTCGTCATCGAGACCGGCCGCCCCTCGGTGCCCAGCCTGGTCAACATGATCCTCATGCAACTGGAGCTGGCCGGCCTCTACCAGGCCCCCCCTCCACCGGCCGCGCCGCGCGCGGTCCAACCCTGAGCCCTCACATGCCATCGACCGCCCCGACCGCCGCCCAGCGTGTGACCATCGCCCTGGGCGAGCGCAGCTACCCCATTCTCATCGGCCCCGGCCTGCTGGGGCAGCCCGACACCTATGCCGGCCTGCCGGTGGCTGCCACGGCGCTCATCGTCTCCAACACCACGGTGGCGCCGCTGCATGCCGAGCGCCTGCAGCGCGCCCTGGCGCCCCACTACAGCCGTGTGCTGCAGCTGGCCCTGCCCGACGGTGAAACCTACAAGGACTGGGCGCACCTGCAGCGCATCTTCGACACGCTGCTCGCGCACGCCTGTGACCGCAAGACCGTGCTTTTTGCCTTGGGTGGTGGCGTGGTGGGTGACATGACCGGTTTTGCCGCGGCCAGCTACATGCGGGGTGTGCCCTTCGTGCAGGTGCCCACCACGCTGCTGGCTCAGGTCGACTCCTCCGTGGGCGGCAAGACGGCCATCAACCATCCGCTGGGCAAGAACATGATCGGTGCCTTCTACCAGCCGCAGCGGGTGGTGTGCGACCTCGACGTGCTGGGCACCTTGCCTGCCCGCGAACTCAGTGCAGGCCTGGCCGAGGTCATCAAGTACGGGCCGATCGCCGACATGGCCTTCCTGGATTGGATCGAGGCCCAGCTGCCGGCGCTGCTGGCCCGCCAGCCACAGGCCCTGGCCCACGCAGTGCAGCGCAGCTGCGAGATCAAGGCCCACGTGGTGGGCCAGGACGAGCGGGAGTCCGGGCTGCGCGCCATTCTCAATTTCGGCCACACCTTCGGGCACGCCATCGAGGCCGGCATGGGCTACGGCGCCTGGCTGCACGGCGAGGCCGTGGGTTGCGGCATGGTCATGGCCGCCGAGCTCTCGGCCCGCCTGGGCTTGGTCGATGCCGCCTTCGTGGCGCGCTTGAAGCGCTTGATCCAGGCCGCCGGCCTGCCCGTGACCGGCCCGCAGTTGGCCGAGGACAACGCCGGACGCTACATCGAGCTGATGCGCCTGGACAAGAAGTCCGAGGCCGGCGAGATCAAGTTCGTGCTGATCGACGGGCCGGGGCGTGCGGCTGTGCGCGGCGCGCCTGACGCTCTGGTGCGCGAGGTGATCGACCACTGCTGCGCCCCGGCCTGAGCGCCGGGCCACGCCATGAGCCTTGCGCCCTATGCCTGCGACCCGTCTCTCAGCCGCGGCCGCCGTTTCCCGGAGCCGCCCGCGCCCACCCGCTCGGCGTACCAGCGCGACCGCGACCGCATCGTGCACTCCACGGCCTTCCGGCGCCTGGTCTACAAAACCCAGGTCTTCCTCAACCACGAGGGCGACCTGTTTCGCACGCGGCTGACGCATTCCCTGGAAGTGGCGCAGCTGGGCCGCTCCATTGCGCGGCCCCTGGGCTTGAATGAAGATTTGGTGGAGGCCATCGCCCTGGCCCACGACCTGGGCCACACCCCCTTCGGCCATGCCGGACAGGACGCGCTGAACGACTGCATGGCCCCTTTCGGTGGCTTCGAGCACAACCTCCAGAGCCTGCGCGTGGTCGACAAGCTCGAAGAGCGTTACCCCGCCTTTGACGGGCTGAACCTGAGTTTTGAGGCGCGCGAAGGCATCCTCAAGCACTGCTCGCGCCGCCACGCCGAACAACTGGAGGCCGCCGAGCCCGGTGGGGTGGCGCGGCGCTTCCTGGACCGCACCCAGCCCAGCCTGGAGGCCCAGCTGTGCAACCTGGCCGATGCGATTGCCTACAACGCGCATGACATCGACGATGGCGTGCGCTCGGGCCTGCTCACCCTGACCCAGCTGCAGGAGCTGGACCTGTTCGAGCGCTTCCGCCGGGAAGCCTTGCAGCAGCACCCTGACCTGGACCAGCCCCAGCGCGCCCGCCGCCTGCTCTACGAGGCCATCCGCCGCATGCTCAGCGAGCAGGTGTACGACGTCATTGACGCCACGCGTGCGGCGCTGGCCGAGGCTGGGCCCGTGAGCGCCGACCAGGCCCGGCTGGCCGGTCCGCTGGTGCGCTTTTCCGCTTCCATGCATGCCCAGTCCACGCAGCTCAAGCAGTTCCTCTTCAGCCAGCTCTACCGCCATCCGCAGGTGATGCATACCACCGGGCTGGCCCAACAGGTGGTGCGCGAGCTGTTTGCCGCTTACATGGATCAGCCCTCGGCGCTGCCCGCCGACTACGCCGCCCAGGCCGATCGGCCGCGCTCCGTGGCCGATTACATCGCCGGCATGACCGACCGCTTTGCCGCCCGCGAACACGAGCGCCTGAGCGGGCGCAAGCTGCTGTGAGCTTTGTCGTGCCCACGGCGCCGGGCCGCGCGGCCGCCCTGGTGGTGATGGCCGGCGTGGTGGCGGCCCTGCAGGTGGGCAAGCTTCCACCGGCCTTGCCGGCCCTGCAGGCCGATCTGGGCATCAGCCTCGTGCAGTCGGGTTTCCTGTTGTCTATGGTTCAACTGGCCGGCATGCTGCTGGCCATCCTTGTGGGGCTGGCCGCCGACGGCGCAGGCCTCAAGCGCAGCATGGTCGCGGGCCTGAGCCTGCTGGCCCTGGCCAGCGCGCTCGGGGGTGCGGCCAGCTCGCCATGGATGTTGCTCAGCCTGCGGGCGGTGGAGGGCTTGGGTTTCCTGCTCACGGCCCTGCCGGCGCCCGCGCTGATCCGGCGCCTGGTGCGGCCCGCGCAGCTGCCCGGCATGCTGGGCGTGTGGAGCACCTACATGCCCCTGGGCACCTCGCTGGCACTGCTGGCCGGGCCTTTTGTGATCCCGACCTGGGGCTGGCCGCTGTGGTGGGAGCTGTTTGCCGTGGTCTCTGCCGCCATGGCCTGGGCTGTGCACCGCGTCATTCCGGCCGATCCGCCTGTCGAGCGTGGGCCGACGGGCAGTTCCCTGCTGCAGCGCCTGGGCGACACACTCGGGCACCGTGGCCCGTGGCTGGTGGCATTGATGTTTTGCGTTTACTCGGCGCAATGGCTGGCCGTGGTGGGCTTTCTGCCCTCCATCTACACCGAGGCGGGCGTGGCCGGGGCTTTGCTGGGGGTGCTGACGGCGGGCGCCGCGGGCGTGAACATGCTGGGCAACCTCGCTTCCGGCCGCTTGCTGCAGCGGGGATGGGCGCCCACACAACTCTTGCTCACGGGTTTTGGCTGCATGGCCCTGGGCAGTGCCCTGGCCTTTGGCTCTGCCACGGAGGGCCACCCCTGGTGGCGTTATGCCGGTGTGTTGCTGTTTTCCAGCGTGGGCGGTCTGGTGCCGGGCACGCTGTTCTCGCTGGCCGTGCGCCTGGCCCCCGGCGAGCGGCAGGTGGCCACCACCGTGGGCTGGGCCCAGCAGCTCTCGGCCCTGGGCCAGTTCTTTGGCCCGCCTCTGTTGGCCTGGGTGGCCGCGCGCAGCGGTGGTTGGCAGTTCACGCCCTGGGTCACCGGCGCCTGCTGTCTTGCAGGGGCGACGCTGGCCTGGTGGACCGGTCGCGAACTGCAGCGGCACCGCGGCCGCTGATCAGCGGCCGGCCAGCTTCATTTCGCCTTGACCTTATTCCGCCTCGATCTTGGCATCGCGGATGGCTTTGGCCCACTTGGCGGTTTCCAGCCGGTTGCGCTGCGCCAGGGCCTCGGGTGAGGCCGGTGCGGTCTCGAAACCCAGGGCCGCGAAACGATCGAGGATGTCCTTGTCGGCCGCGGCGGCATTGGCGGCGCGGTTGAGCCGGCTGATGATCTCCGGTGGCGTGCCCGCCGGTGCGTACAGCGCGAAGTAGGCGATCAGCTCGTAGTCTTTCACGCCCAGGGCCTCGTTCACGGTAGGCAGTTCGGGGATGGCCTTGGAGCGCTGGCTGGACGTCACCGCCAGGCCGCGCACCTTGCCACCTTTGACCTGCGGCAGCATCACCGCAAAGTCGGCCGTGAACAGGTTGACCTGGCCGCCAATGAGGTCAGTCATGGCAGCCGGACCGGCCTTGTAAGGCACATGCGTCATCTCGATGCCCGCCATGCTGGCCAGCATTTCAGAGGAGACACGCTGGGAGGTGCTGGCGCTGGCAAAGGTCACTTGGCCGGGCTTGGCTTTGGCCATGGCGACCAAGTCCCGCAGGCTGCGAACGGGCACATCATTGTTCACACCCACGATGAGCGGCACCGAGCCCAGGTAGGCGATGGGGGCGAAGGCAGTGTCCTGGTCATAGGGCAGCTTCTTCATCAGGCTCTTGAGGGCCGCGTTCGTGCTGTTGGTGCCCACCAGCAGGGTGTAGCCATCAGGGGCCGACTTGGCCACCGCATCGGCGCCCAGCATGCCGTTGACGCCGGCCCGGTTCTCCACCAGGATGGGTTGGCCGAGTTGCTCGGACATTTTTTGCGCGAAGGCCCGGCCGATCTGGTCGGTGGCGCTGCCCGGGGCGAAGGGCACGATGGCCTTGATGGGCTTGTTCGGGTAGCTTGGGGCAGCTGGGGCTTGGGCCAGAACCTGCAGGCTCAAGCCCAGGCCCATCATCAGGCCCAGCAGGCGGGAAGCACGAAAGCGCATGGAATCTCCTTGGGGTGAGCGGGATGTCAATGGGAGGCGATATTAGGCGCGCTCGGCAAGTTCCAGCCCTAGGATCTTCCCGCTCAAAGACTTGCCGTGCGCATCGAGCGCCAGTGAGCGCGTGACGCCGCCGCCCAGGCTGGCGTGCATCACGAAGTGCACGGCACCCAGTTGCGGCAGCAGGTAGCGGTCCACCTGGCCCTGCACAATGCCGGCGTAGCAGGCGCGCACCCGCTCGGCGCTGAGTTCTTGCTCGAGCAGCGGGTAGTCTTTCTTGTCAAAAGCGATCACCGAGAGGGTGCTGCGGTTGCCTTTGTCACCGGTGCGCGCATGGGCGATGTCTCTGAGCAGCATGGCACTTCCTTCAGCGTTCGAGCAGGTGAACCTGCGGGCGTGCCCAGTCGCGCGGCATCAGCAGCGAGGCTGCAGCCACCACCTCGCGCACGCTCTTGCTGGCCCCGCCGCCGCCGGCCGGGCCGTTGAGGTAAAGCGCCTCCACCTCGTTGGCCGCCAGCAGGGCTTCGCGCTGCGTGGGGGCGCGCACGGCCACGCGCACGCGCACCTCGTCGGGTTCGCAGGCCGAGGCGCCGGGCCCCAGGATGGCGTTGACGCCGATCAGGTCTAGCCGCATTTCCAGCCCGCCCAGTCCGGCAGCCTTCAAGCGCTCGTGCACCAGGGCCAGCGCCAGTTCGCCCCGCGCCCGCGCGCCCGGCCCGGCGTAGGAGATCTGTCCCTCGCCAATGAAGCCGTCGCGGTAGCCCACGGTGACCTTGAGCGAGTCGGTCCGGGCCGAGCCACTGGCGCCGTACACGCGCAC
>CANGYC010000025.1 GCA_947457975.1 Comamonadaceae bacterium
AAGGCCCTGGCAGCGAGGCACGCAGCGCCTGGGCCAGGGCTTCCTGGCGCGGCATGCCCATGGCCAGCAACACCAGGCCTGGGGGCTGCGCGCGCAAGAGCGCCAGGTAGTGCGCCGTGGGCTGAAATCCGTCGGCCATATGCACCGTGCTGTGCGGCATGAACTCGCGCGCGATCACAGCGGCGCCACGCTCCAGATAAGGCGCGCGCGTGCCGATCACGGCCAGGGTCTGCCCGTCGCAAGCGCGCAGCAGGCGGGGAATGAAATCAGTGCCGTTGAGGTTGCGCCCGGCAGGGCGCCCCAGCCAACGCAGCAGCGTGGCCATGCCCGAGCCGTCGCGCAGCAGCAGCTCGGCTTGCGCCAGGTGCTCGGCAAAGGCGGCGTCTCGGGCGGCCAGGTTCAGGGCGTGGGCATTGACGAAGGCCAGCACGCGCGGGGCCGAGCCTGCAGCCGGGGTGGCGGACAGATCGCAGAGCAAGGCAGCTTCTGCCGCCTCGTCGGGCACCTGGCTGAGGCGCTCGAGAACCAGGCGCCAGCGCGCGGCCCAGCCGGCACCGGGCTGCGGGGCGGGCAAGCTGCTCACGCCTGGTTGAGCACCGAGCCGAGCACCCCCACGCCGAAGTCGCGCAGACCGTGCGTGAGCTGGGCCAGCTTGGGCACCGAGCTCATGCCCTGGCGAGCCACGATCAAGGCGGCCCCCGCACGCACGGCCACGGTGTGCGCATCGGCATAGTGGCTGGCCGCCGGGGTGTCCAGGATGACCACGTCGTAGTCCTCGCCGAAGGACTGCAGCAGCGCCTGGAAGGGCTGACGTCCGAGCAGCTCCTGCGGATTGGGCGGCTGGGTGCCGGCCGGCAGCACGGACAGCTCGGGCAGGGCCGGTATGGGCGTCACCGCCTGCAGACCGGCGCGGCCGGCCAGCATGTCCGACAGGCCCGCCTGCTTGCCTAGGTTGAACAGCTGGTGCTGGCGGCCCGAGCGCAGGTCGGCGTCGATCAGCAGCGTGCGCTGGCCCAGCTGCGAAAAGACGATGGCCAGGTTGGCCGCCAGGTAGCTGCGGCCCTCCCCGCGGTCGGCACTGACGATGGCCAGTCCACGGTGCTCGGCTGCGGTGGAAAACCAGCGCAGCATCAGTTGGCTGCGCAGCGCGCGCAGCTCCTCGACCTGAGCGCTTTGCGGCTGATAAGCCGCCACCAGCTCGTGCGACAGGCTACTGCCCTCGTCCATGTAGGGGTAGTCGAACTGCACCGACAGAGCAAAGCGCAGGTCGTCCTCGGTGAGCAGGCCCAGGGCACGTCCGGCCTCGCCGAAGCGGGCCCGGGTCTCGCGCTGGAAGGCGCCGATGCGCTCGGCATCGATGGCCGACAGGCGCCCGGACTCCACCAGAATCTGCCCGATGCCCCGACCGGCCCCCTCTGCCGGCTTGCTGGGCACCGTCAGGGGGACGCTGCGCACGGCGTGCGGTGTGTGAAGGTTCATGTCAGTCTCCCATGCCCGAGGGCCAGTGGCGGGGGGCCGCCGAGCAGCTCCGGGACATCGCGTTCGTCCTGGCTGGCACCCCTCAGACGCGCCAGCACCGGCAGGTCCAGGGCCTGGACCATGTCCTCGGCCGAACGCACACGGCGGTTCATCAGCTCGAGCAGCAGCGCCAGGCCCATGCCCAGCAGGGTGCCGCCAAAGGCGGCCACCAGCAGGTTCAGGCGGGTGCGCGGGCTCGACGGCTCCAAGGGTGTGTCGGCCGTGTTCAGGCGCACCACATTGGTCTGGTTGGTCAGGCTCTGCAGACGGCTTTGCGAGGCGCTCTTGCTCACCTCCTCGTAGGCGCGCTGGGTGGCCTCCACGTCGCGTCGGTAGACGTTGAGCTCGTCGCGCTGCTTGTTGAGCATCATCACGCGGGCCTTCTGCGCCGCCACCGCGCCCTGCAGCTCGCGCTCGCGGTCGCGTCCCACGCGCCAGGTGGTTTCGATCGAGTTGTTGATGCGGTTGATCTCGGCGCTCAGTTGGGCGTTCAGCCCCGCCAGCTCGGACTGCATCCGCTGCAGCTGCGGGTGATTGGGCCCCAGGTTCACGCTGGCCTCGCGCAGCTTGGCCTCCTGTCGGCTGATGTCGGACTTCAGGCCGTTGACGAGGGTGCTTTGCATCACCTCCGCCACGGTGTCACCCCGGGCGCCGCGCTTGCTCTGGGCGTCGGTGTTCTGGCCCTGCACCTGGGTGAGCTGAGCCGAGATCTCGGCCAGGCGGGTGGTCTCGTAGTCCAGCCGCTCGTCGGCCGAGACCAGACCGGCCTTTTGCTGGTAGTTCGACAGGCGAGACTGCGCTTCCTCCAGGCGGGCGCGCTGCGTTCGGGCCTGGTCATCAAACCAATCGGCGTAGACCTTGGCCGGCTCGGTCTTGAGGGCCAAGATGGTGTCGAGATAGGCCTGCGCGAACGCATTGGCCACCTGGGCGACCCGCTCGGCATCGTGCCCCTTGTAGACGATGTTGATGACATTGCTCTCGCGCGCGGGGTGCACGTCCAGGCCCTGCTGCAGGCTGCGGGCGACCCAGGCCAGCAGTGAGCCGCGCCCCTGCGTGGCTTCCTGCCAGGCCTTGCGCAGTTCGGGATCGTCCTCCAGCTTGAGCATGCCGACCACGCGCTGGGCCACCCGCTGACCCGAGATGATGTCCACCTGCGTGGCCATGTAGCTGGGCGCCACCAGCCCTTGCATGCCGGCCGCACCGATCACCGGATCGGGTGAGCGCACGTCCACCAACACCGAGGTCCGGGCGGTGTAGGTCTGTGGCAGCAGCATATTGGCCGTCAGAGCCAGCGCGATGGCACACACGGCCACCGCCAGAGCCACGCGGTAGCGCGCTCTCAAGATGACAAAGAACTGGTAAAGCGTCATGGCAGGAGCTCCTTCAAAACAGGCTTTCGCGCACGAAGATCACATCGTCCGGGCGCACCAGGTCATTGAGCGCCGGTTTGGCCTCCACCACCTGGCCGTGGATGTCCTTGCGATGAAGAACCAGGCGGTTCTGGCTACCGCGCGGCGTGATCCCCCCGCCGGCGGCCAGGGCCTGCATCACGGTCATGCCGCGCTCCACCCGGTAGGGGCCGGGCTTCTGCGCTTCGCCATAGATGTAGAACACCGGAGCCTTGTTCACGAAGAGCGTGTCGCCCGCGGCCAAGGTGATGTCCTGCTGCGAGGACTGGGTGGCGAACAGGGCGGGAATATCGATGACCTTGCGAAAAGTCTTGCCCTCGCGCACGCCGGTGACCACCAGCAAGTCATCGCCCATGGGGGTGACACCGCCGGCCGCCGCCAGCATGTCGCTGACGCGGGTGTTGAGGGTCTCCAGAGCAAAGCGCCCCGGCCGATTCACCTGGCCCAGCACCGCCACCTGGTGGCCCCGCACCTGGCGCAGCACAATGTTCACCTGCGGCTGGTGCACGAAGCCGCCATTGCGCAGGCCCTCGGCGATCTTCTTCTCGGCCTCGGGCAAGGTCAGCCCACCCAACTGCACGGCACCTATCAGTGGGTAGCTGATGACGCCGCTTTCAGACACCCGCGCGTCGATGGAGAGGTCTGGGTTCTGGAACACCAGCACGCCAATGGAGTCGCCGGGCCCAAGACGGTAGTCCATGCTGATGGGCAGGCCCGCGCCTGGAGACGCCGTGATGGCGGCAGACGGCTGGTTACCCTGCGCGTGGGCGGAAAAAGCCGCCACGCACAGGCACAGGGGAAGCAGGAGTCGGTTCAGGAAACAGCGCATGGTGGTGGGCTTTCGACTTGAGGTGAAACGGAACGCAGGACGGGGCCCGCTCAGAAAGAGGCCAGGGCGGAAATGCCGTAGATGTTGGCCTTGTAGTCAAAGCCGTCGATATTGGAGTTGCGCTCGTCGCGCTGAAAGGTGGCCAAGAGCCGCAGGGCGCGCATCACCTCCCACTCCAGGCCCAGGGTCAGGATATTCAGCCGGTCTTCCCGGCCCGCACTGAGCGAGGGCGAAGGGGCGCCCTTGTAGGTCCGCGTGCCATGGTCCCAGCGCAGCCGCACGGCGGTCTTGAAGGTCGGCTTCCACTCGGGGGCAATGAACCAGCGCTGACCTTGGAAGTAGCTGGCGTCGGTGGTCTGGTAGCTGGCCAGTTCGCGCACCAGGCCGGCGGCCACGCTGGTCTTGCCGCTGAGCTGCCAGTTGGCATTGAGCCGGCCGACCCAGCCCGAGAAATCACGGCCGGGCTGCAAATCGTGTTCGCGCTCGAGCCAACCCATTCGGCCGTTGACGCGGACCTGGCCGGTGGGCTGCCAGGCCAGCTCGAGCTCGTGCTGGCGGTCGGTAAAGCCCCCCAGGGCGGTCTGGCCGCCGGAGTAGTCCCCCTGGCCCTGACGGTAGCGGTAGGCCAGGCTGTTGCCCGAGCGGAAGTCGTAGCGCGCTCCCAGTTCGCCGCCCTGCACGGTGGTGTCGGCCTGGTAGGTGCTGACGGAATTGCTGATGCGCCTGTCGAACACACCACCCAGCGCGCGCCAGGCGGCACCCACCTCGTACTCGGCCTCCAGGCCGTGGTTCTGCTCGGTGCGGCGGTTGACGTTGCCGCTGCTGATGTCGCTGAAACGGTCGATGAACTCGCGCCGCTCGGCCAGCACGTTGCCGCGCATGCGGGGTGTGACCGCCCAGCGGTAGGCGCCGGTGTAGTTCAGGGCCGTGAAGTCCAATACGGAATAGCGGTCGTACTTGAAGTTGTCCACTTTCACATCCAGCTCCAGGCGCTGAAGGCTGATGGGCTTGTTCACGCGCAGGCCCAGGGTGGTCACGAAGATGTGGTCGGTCTTGGCGCTGCCGTCAGGCTCAAGGAAGACGTTGTCGTCGTGCTGCCACTGCGCACCGGCGCGCCACTGCAGGGTGTCGGCATCGGTGAAGTCGGTTCGGGGCGTGGGCTGCATCAGGGCTTGGGCCTGCGCGCCCAGGCTGAGCAGCGCCAGGGCAGGGGCAGTCCAGCGCGGATGCAGACCCGAAGGCCAGGGGGTGCGTGTTGTCATGGGATCTCCTCCTTGTGGTTCTTGTGGGGGCGCGCGGTTTTTTTGATGGGTCCTGCGTCTACTGGTCAGCTCAATAGGCTTGGCTGTCCTTGAACACCAGGCGGATGGTCTTGAAGATGATGTAGAGGTCCAGGCGCAGGGACCAGTGGCGCAGGTAATCAAGGTCCAGATCGATACGGGCCTGCATCTTCTCCAGGGTGTCGGTCTCGCCGCGCTGGCCGTTGACCTGGGCCCAGCCGGTGATGCCTGGCCGCACCTTGTGGCGCACCATGTAGCCTTTGATGAGGCGGCGGTAAAGCTCGTTGTGCGCCACCGCATGCGGGCGGGGACCCACCACGCTCATGCGGCCCTGCAGTACGTTGATGAACTGCGGCAGCTCGTCGAGCGAGCTGCGCCTGAGGAAGGCACCCAGGCGGGTGACGCGCGCGTCGTGGCGCCGGGCCTGGGCGATGTGCTCGCCGTCCTCTGCCACCGTCATGGAGCGGAATTTGTGGACCCAGATCTCCTGGCCGTCGAGGCCATAGCGGCGCTGACGGAAGAGGACCGGGCCGGGCGAGTCGAGCTTGATGAGCAGCGCAATGAGCAACATCAGCGGCGAAATCAGCAGCAGGATGAACGAGGCCAGGACCAGGTCACTGCCGCGCTTGAGCAGGCCTTCAGCACCTCGGAAGGGTGTGTCGCAGACCGCGATCACCGTCACGCCGCAGACGCTGTCGCTGCGGCCCTGAATCAGGTCGGTGATGAACATGTCCGGCACGAAGTAGATGGAGGCCGTGGTGTCCTTGAGCGCATCGAGCACCTCCAGGATGCGCGGCCGCACGGCCATGGGCAAGGAGAGATAAATCAGCGGTACGCGGTGCTGCTTGACGTAGGCAGCCAGGTCCTGCAGCCGCCCCAGGCGCTGGAAGCCCTGGTCGCCGCTGCGGCGCTCGCCGGTGCGGTCATCGAAAAAGCCCAGCAGCTCAATGCCGGCATAGGGGGATCCACGCAGGCGCCCGGCCAGCGCGGCCCCTTGCGGGTTGAACCCCACGATCACGGCCTGGGGGGGCGGACCCTGCAAGCGCATGAGCTGGGGCACAGCCTCGCGCAGCAGCAGGTGGGCACCCACCTGCACCACCGGCGCCAGCCAAAGCCAATGCAGCAGCACCGGCATTGAGAACACCGCCAGAAACTGCGTGCTCACGCCGATGAGCAACAGGAGCGCCGCCTTCCAGGCCCAGCCAAAGCCGATGTTGAACACCAGCTGCCACCAGGATGCGCGCAGCTGCGAGGTGCCCGGAAAAGCCAGCGAGAAAGCGATGACGGCCAGGATCATGTAAGCCGGACGCAGGACGCCTTCGAACGACAGGGCCAGGGCCCAGAGGGTGAACACGGCCACCAGCGGGTCGAGCGCAGCTTCAGCAAACGCGAACACCCGATGACGGCCCAGGGCCCAGGCGTGCGGCTCGCGCGCCTGCGGCCAGGGGGCCGTGGGGTGGGTCGGTTGGAGATCAGCCATCGCCGATTGATTATTCGAAGGCGATGCAGCCCAAGCTGTAGGACAAAAACGGCTTAGCAAGACAGTCGCATACACAACTCACAACCTGCAGCATGTGGGCCTTGCGCAGCGCAGTCCGCGCGCACGTATGAGGGCCGCTGGGAACGCCCATGCCTGGGCTAGAATGCCCACTGTCAGGAGAGTGTCTTCCCTGCTGAAGACCGCCGAAGGCGCAGGCCCCCAGAAAGGTGGGCTGAACGCTCAGGCACCCAGGACTGACAGCCGCCGCGGGGCCTGGTGCCCGCAGCGTTCCCTGCTGGAGAGAGGCCACCCCTGAGGTGGCCCACCGAAGGAGCAAACCCGCATCGCCGGGTGAATCTCTCAGGTAAAGAGGACAGAAGGGGCAGCCCATGATGCGTCATGGTGTTCAACCTGCCCGAAAGAAGTCCCTTGTCCCCTGCCGACACGACTGTCCCCCTGCTGCGCACACCCCTTTATGCGCTGCACCAGGAACTGGGCGCACGCCTGGTGCCCTTTGCCGGCTACGAGCTGCCCGTTCAGTACCCGGCTGGCCTGATGGCCGAACACCAACACACCCGGGAGGCGGCGAGCCTGTTCGATGTCTCGCACATGGGTCAGTTCTTCATCTCGGGTGAAGGCACCAGCCTGGCGCTGGAAAGCCTCATGCCCGTGGACGTGCTGGACCTGCCCGTGGGCAAGCAGCGCTACGGCCTGCTGCTCACCGAAGGCGGCGGCATCATCGATGACCTCATGTTCCTGCGCATGGCCGCGCCCGGTGCGGGCGACAAGGTCTTCATGGTGGTCAATGGTGCTTGCAAGCATGACGACCTGGCGCACCTGCAGGCGCGCATCGGCGCGAAGTGCCTGATCGAGCCCCAGCCCGAGCGTGCCCTGCTGGCCCTGCAGGGGCCCCAGGCGGCAGCGGCCCTCGCCCGACTGGCGCCTGCAGTCACCCAACTGCTATTCATGGAGGGGGGACCCTTTCAGCTTGGCGGCGTGCCCTGCATCGTGACCCGCAGCGGCTACACCGGCGAGGACGGCTTTGAGATCTCGGTCGCCGCACACCAGGCCGAAGCCCTGGCGCGCCAGCTGCTGGCGCAGCCAGAAGTGAAGGCGGCCGGTCTGGGCGCACGCAACTCGCTGCGCCTGGAGGCGGGCCTGTGCCTCTACGGCAACGACATGAACACCAGCACCACCCCGGCCGAGGCGAGCCTGGCCTGGGCCATCCAGAAGGTGCGCCGCACGGGCGGTGCGCGCGCCGCGGGTTTCCCTGGCGCCGAGCGCATCCTGGCCCAACTCGCCCAGCCGGACTCGCGACCGTGCCAGCGCGTGGGCCTGGTGGCCCTGGAGCGCGTGCCCGTGCGTGAGCACACCGAGCTGCAAGACCTCCACGGCCAGCGCGTCGGGGAGGTCAGCAGCGGCCTGCTTTCACCCACGCTTGACCGCCCGATCGCCATGGCCTACCTGCCACCGGCGCTGGCGGCTGTGGGCACGCGCGTGCAGGCCCTGGTACGCGGTAAGACCGTGTCCATGGAAGTGGCTGCCCTGCCCTTCGTGCCCCCCCGCTACCACCGGGGCTGAGGGCAGCATCTATCCTTTCCCCCATCTTCACCACCCTAGAAAGAATCTCACCATGATCAAGTACACCGAAGACCACGAATGGCTTCTCGTCGAGGGCGACATCGCCACCGTGGGCATCACCGTGCATGCGCAGGACGCGCTGGGCGACGTGGTGTTCGTGGACCTGCCAGAGGTCGGCAAGCGCCTGGCCAGCAAGGACGTGGCTGGCGTGGTGGAGTCGGTCAAGGCCGCCGCCGACGTCTACATGCCTGTGGATGGCGAGGTCACCGAGGTCAATGAGGCGCTGCGCGCCGACCCCTCGCTGGCCAACAGCGACCCGCTGGGCGCGGGCTGGTTCTTCAAGGTCAAGCTGGCCCAGCCCGGCCAGCTTGATGCCCTGATGGACGAGGCCGCCTACACCGCCTTCGCCGGCACCTGAGTCCTTTGTTGTTCCCCCCGATCCTGTAGGAGCCCAGTCCCTGGGCGATCGGCTTCTCGCCGCCATATGGCCTCACGCGAAAAATCGCCGAGGGGCTCGGCTCCTACAGACATCCAACCACACCGACGAGTGAGCCGCCCATGCTGATGCCCTCCACCGCACCCCTGCGTGACCTGGAAAACCCCCAGGAGTTCATCGCCCGCCACATCGGCATCACGCCGGCGGATGAAGCCCGCATGCTCAGCACCATCGGCCAGGCCTCGCGCCGGGCGCTGATCGAACGCGTGGTGCCGCGCAGCATCGCGCGGCACACGCCCATGGCCATCGGGGCGGGCATCGGCGAGGCCCAGGCGCTGGCCGAGCTCAAGGCTGTGGCCGGGCAGAACCAGATCTTCAAGAGCTTCATCGGCCAGGGCTACCACGGCACGCACACCCCCACGGTGATCTTGCGCAACATCCTGGAGAACCCCGCCTGGTACACCGCCTACACCCCCTACCAGGCCGAGATCTCGCAAGGGCGCATGGAGGCGCTCATCAACTTCCAGACCATGGTCACCGAGCTCACCGGCATGCCAGTGGCCAATGCGTCCATGCTGGACGAGGCCACCGCCGCCGCCGAGGCCATGACCCTGGCCCGGCGCTCGGTCAAGGCCAAAGGGCAGCGCTTCATCGTCGCGGGCGACTGCCACCCACAGACCATTGAAGTGATTCGTACGCGAGCGCAGCCACTGGGCATCGAGGTGGTGGAGGCCCAGAGCCAGGAGGAGTGGGACCGCCTGATCGAGGGCGATGACTACTTTGCCGTGCTGGAGCAATACCCCTCCACCACCGGCCGCCTGGGCGAGGACACGGGAGACACCCTGAAAGTACGAGCCAAGGGGGCGGCCTACATCGTGGCGGCCGACCTGCTGGCGCTGTGCCTGCTCAAGCCGCCGGGTGAGTGGGACGGCGGCGGCGCTGCCGGGGGAGCCGACATCGTGGTGGGCACCACGCAGCGCTTTGGCATGCCCATGGGCAATGGCGGCCCGCATGCGGCGTATCTGGCCTGCCGCGATGCGTACAAGCGCTCCATGCCCGGGCGCCTGGTGGGCGTGAGTGTGGATGTGCACGGCCAGCCCACCTACCGCCTGGCCCTGCAGACGCGCGAGCAACACATTCGCCGCGAGAAAGCCACCTCCAACATCTGCACGGCGCAGGTGCTGCCCGCCGTGGTAGCCAGCATGTATGCGGTCTACCACGGGCCCGAGGGCCTCCAGCGCATCGCACGCCGGGTGGCCAGCTTCACCGCTGTTCTGGCCGAGGGCCTGAAGGCCCTGGGCCAGCTGCCCCTGCATGGCACGGCCTTTGACACCCTGAGCTACGAGATGCCGGCGGACCAAGCCGATGCTCTGATGGACCGCGCGCAAGCCCAGCGCATCAACCTGCGTCGCCTGGATGCCGGATGCGTGGGCATCAGCCTGGACGAAACCACTACGCGCAGCGACATTGAGCAGCTCTGGGCGCTCTTTGCGGCACCGGGCCAGGCCCTGCCCCGTGTGGCCGACTTTGAAAAAGGCCTGGAGCCGCTGATCCCGCGCTCGCTGCTGCGCGAGAGCAGCTTCCTCACGCATCCGGTCTTCCATGCGCACCACAGCGAAACCGGCATGCTGCGCTACATCCGGCAGCTCAGCGACAAAGACCTGGCCCTGGACCGCAGCATGATCCCCCTGGGCAGCTGCACCATGAAGCTCAACGCCACCAGCGAGATGATCCCCATCACCTGGCCGGAGTTCGCGAACATCCACCCCTTCGCGCCTGAGGCACAGCGCCAGGGTTATGCCCTGCTCGATCGTCAGCTGCGCGGCTGGTTGTGCGAGGCCACCGGCTACAGCGGCATCAGCCTGCAGCCCAACGCAGGCTCACAGGGCGAGTACGCAGGCCTGCTGGTGATCAAGGCCTATCACCAGGCTCAGGGCCAGGGCCACCGCGACATTTGCCTGATTCCCTCTTCAGCCCATGGCACCAATCCCGCCAGCGCGCAGATGGTGGGCATGCAGGTGGTGGTGACGGCCTGCGATGCGCAGGGCAACGTGGACCTGGCCGACCTGAAGGCCCAATGTGAGCAGTACAGCGAGCGCCTGGCCGCTGTGATGATCACCTACCCCAGCACGCACGGCGTGTTCGAAACCCAGGTCAAGGCGCTGTGCGAGTTGGTGCACGCCCATGGTGGCCGCGTCTACGTAGACGGCGCCAACATGAACGCGCTGGTGGGCGTGGCGGCGCCCGGCGAGTTTGGCGGTGATGTGAGCCACTTGAACCTGCACAAGACCTTTTGCATTCCGCACGGCGGCGGTGGCCCTGGCGTGGGCCCCGTGTGTGTGGTCGAGGACTTGGTTCCCTACCTCCCCGGCCACGCCACAGGCGGTATCCACACCCAGGGCGTGGGCGCCATTTCAGCCGCCCCGCTGGGCAACGCGGCCGTGCTGCCGATCTCCTGGATGTACTGCCGCATGATGGGTGCCGAAGGGCTGCAGCAGGCCACTGAAACGGCCATCCTGAGCGCCAACTACATCAGCCAGCGCCTCCAAGACCACTACCCCACGCTGTACGCCAGCGAACACGGCCATGTGGCCCATGAGTGCATCCTGGACCTGCGCCACTTCAAGGACAGCTGTGGCGTGATGGCCGAGGACGTGGCCAAGCGCCTGATGGACTACGGCTTTCACGCGCCCACGCTCTCCTTCCCCGTGGCCAACACGCTGATGGTCGAGCCCACCGAGAGCGAGACACTGGCCGAACTCGACCGCTTCATAGCCGCCATGATCGCCATCCGCGAGGAGATCCGTCAGGTCGAAAACGGCACCTGGCCGCAGAACGACAACCCGCTCAAGAACGCGCCCCATACGGCCGCCAGCCTCCTGGGCGCCGACTGGCCGCATGCCTACAGCCGCGAGCAGGCTGCCTTCCCCGTCGCCGCCCTCAAAACAGCCAAATACTGGCCGCCCGTGGGCCGCGTGGACAATGTGTACGGCGACCGCAACCTGTTTTGCAGCTGCGTCCCTGTCGCTGACTACGCCTGACACCCCATGATCAAGACCCTGACGCTTTCAGCCGCCCTGGCGGCCACTGCCCTGGCAGCCCTCCCCGCCCTGGCCCAGACCGAGGCCCTGCCCTCGGGCGTGAAGATCGCCCACACCCAGCCGGGCAGCGGCGCATCGCCCCTGGCCACCAGCACGGTGCGCGTGCACTACCGCGGCACCCTGGCCAACGGCCAGGAGTTCGACAGCTCCTACAAGCGCAATGCGCCGGCGAGCTTTCCGCTCAACCGTGTGATCCCCTGCTGGACCGAAGGCCTGCAAAAGATGAAGGTGGGCGGCAAGGCCACCCTCACGTGCCCGCCCGAGACGGCCTACGGCTCGCGCGGTGCCGGCAACGCCGTGCCGCCCAACGCCACGCTGACCTTCGAGGTCGAGTTGCTGGCCATCGAGAAGTAAGAACGGGGGGCGCCGGGTGACCCGCACGACGGCTTTGACCGCCCTGCTGGTGCTGGCCTACTTTGCGCTCCTGGCCTGGACGCTGCGGCGGCGAGGCCCTGTGGTGCAGGGCCCGTGGCTGTTCTTTTTCCGGGCCTTTTTCCCCAACTGGAAGTTCTTCCACGCTGCGGGCCGCGCCCCGCGTCTGTATGTGCGCGGCCAGGAAGCCACTGGCACCTGGACCGAGTGGCACCTGGTCTACCCCCGCCTGCCCCGGCGGCTCGTGCATGTGCTGCACAACCCGGCGGTCAACCTGGCGCTGACGCAGCAGAACCTGGTGGACCACCTGGCCAATGACATCAATGAGCTGCCCGAAGGCGCCGACATCGGCCAGCACGTGAGCTACCAGCTGGTGAGCCGCCTGGCCCGCGAGGCCCTGGCGGGTGGGCGCTGGGGCGAGGTGCCCATGATCTCAGCACCCCTGCCAGCCTGCAACGCCTTCCAGTTTGAGCTGCGGATGGAACGGCCCGAGCTGGTCTCAAGTGCCGACAGCGTGCAAATGCTGCAGTCGCCGGTGCTGCCCGCATGAGCCTGGACCTGGCCGTCCGCACCTTCGAGCTGCTGCTGGGCCTGAGCCTGCTGCTGCAGACCCTGGAGTACCTGCGCATAGAAAGGCTGGACCGCGTCAGCGACTGGGCCATCCAGCGCCTGGAGGTGCCCACTTCGCCCGCCTGGGTGCGGCCGCTGCTCGATCGCCTGATGCAGCCTGCCGCCTACCGCGCCCTGCTGGCGCTGCGCCTGGCGCTGGCCCTGGCGCTCATGGCCGGGCTGCTGCGCGGGCCGCTGGGGCTGGCGGGGGCGCTGCTGCTGTTTGTCATTGCGCTGGTGTTGCTGCTGCGCTGGCGCGGCGCTTTCAATGGCGGCAGCGACTTCATGACCCTGGTGGGGCTCACAGGCCTCTTGATCGCGCAGGGCCTGGGTGCCTGGGGTGATGCCGCCCTGGGCTGGCGTGCCGGGCTGTGGTACGTGACCCTGCAGTCACTCACGTCCTACTTTGTTTCGGGCTGGGTCAAGCTGCTGCGGCCCGAATGGCGCAGCGGCGCGGCGCTGCCGCACTTTCTGGACACGGGCGTCTATGGCCCGCTGGCCGCCGGCAGCCTCTACCGGTCCCCAGCCGTGGCGCGCGCCGTGGCCTGGGGCTTCACCGTGTGGGAGGGGCTTTTTCCCCTGGGGCTGCTGGACCTGCGCCTGGCGGTGTTCTTTTGCGCCAGCGGGGCGCTGTTTCACTTCCTGGTGTTCTGGTACTTTGGCCTGAACCGCTTCTTATGGGCCTGGCTGGCCACCTTCCCGGCCGTGCTGTACTGCGCAGCGGCCTAAGCCCAAGCCAAGCTTCAGGCCAGCAGCGGCCACAGCGCCTGGTGAAAGGCCTCGGGCCGCTCGAAAGCCACCCAATGCCCGGCATCGGGCACCCCCACGAAGCGCCCAAAGCCCGGGCAGGTGCGCAGCACGGCCTCGATCTCGGCCTCCTGGCCCCGGAAAAAACGGTCCTGCTGGCCATAGACCCCGTGCACCGGGCAACGCACCTCCTCAAGCGCGCGAGCCAGGATGTCGGTGCGCGAGAGGCGCCGGTTGAGCAAGCGGTCACGCCCAGCGTTGAGCGCCTGCAGGCGGCAGGCCAATGGCGTGATGGAGGCCTCGTGGTGCAGCATGAGCTCGCGAAGGTTGTGCGCATGCGCGGCCGGCTGCAGAGCTGTCGGCAGGTGCCGCCAGGCCTTGAGCTCGATCTTCTCCAGCGCCATGCGGCCCAGGCCGGGCGTGCCCACCAGCACCAGGTGGCGGGCACGCTGCGGATAACGCTGGGCCAGGAGCCCCCCCACCATGGCGCCAAAGGAAAAACCCACCAGATCGCAAGGGGCGGAGCCCACCAGGTCTTCCAGCCCCTGCTCGAGCGGCTCAGGCATCACGTCGGCATCGGCGCCACCGGGGGGCATGGCCGAGTCACCGAAGCCGGGCAGGTCGGGCACCAGCACCAGTCGGCCCGAAGCGGCCAGCGGCAGCACATTGCGCAGCCAGTGCGTCCAGCTGCCGCTGCCGCCGTGCAACAGCACCAGCGGCGCACACTCGGGCCGGGCCTGGCCCTCGCCCCAGAGGTGCCACACCAATTCGCCCTCGCCGCAGGGCGTGCTTAACCGCCGGCTGCGGGAGAGGACCTGCAGCACCTCGTCAGGCACGGGTTCTTGAACAGCGGAGGCAGAAGGCGCGGGGCGCAGGGAATGCAGGGACAGTGGCGGATTCATGCCCGGTTTATACCGCCGAGCCCGACCCTCTGGCCTCGGTAACAGCCCGGCCCTGGGGCCGGGCGCAGCGCCTTACAGCGCGTTGATCGGAATCTTCACGTAGGCCGTACCGTTGGCCTCCTTGGGCGGCATCTCTCCGGCTCGGATGTTGATTTGCACCGCTGGCAGGATGAGCACCGGCATCTCCAATGTGGCGTCTCGCTGGGTGCGCATCTCGACGAACTGCGCCTCGCTGATGCCTTCGTGCACATGGATGTTCTTGGCACGCTGCTCGGCCACCGTGGTTTCAAAGGCCACGGGTCGGTTATTGGGCGGGTAGTCGTGGCACATGAACAGGCGCGTCTGGGGTGGCAGGCTCAGCAGCTTGCGGATGGAGGCGTACAGCGTTTTGGCATCGCCGCCGGGAAAGTCGCAGCGGGCCGTGCCCACATCGGGCATGAAGAGCGTGTCTCCCACGAAGACGGCATCGCCCACCTGGTAGGCCACGCAAGCGGGCGTGTGGCCCGGCACGGGCATGACCTTGGCGCTCAGTTCGCCAATCTGAAACGTTTCGTCGTCCTTGAGCAGCACATCGAACTGTGAGCCGTCCTGACTGAAGCCGGGCTCCAGGTTGAAGATGCCCTTGAAGACCTTTTGCACCAGGGTGATCTGTTCACCCACAGCCGTCTTGCCGCCCAGCTTTTGCTTGAGATAAGGCGCCGCAGTCAAGTGATCGGCGTGCGCATGGGTCTCCAGGATCCACTGCACCTGCAGCTTGTGGGCCTGCACGTAGTCAATGACCTTGTCGGCAGAGCTGGTGCGGGTGCGGCCCGACTTGGGGTCATAGTCCAGCACCGAATCAATGATGGCGGCCGCCGAGCCCGGACCATGGTGGACGACGTAGGTTACCGTCCAAGTGGCTGAGTCAAAGATGCCGTGGACT
>CANGYC010000026.1 GCA_947457975.1 Comamonadaceae bacterium
ACAGGTCGCAGAGGTAGCTGATGCCGGCTTCGGCCACCAGATCAGGCGTGGCCAGGGTGTTGGAGGCCGCCGGTGAAAACCAGCCACGCAGGGCGCGCCCGGTGACGCGCGGGTGGATGTCCTGGCACTGGGCAATGGCCGCGCGTTCTTCATCCTCGGACAGGCCCCAGTGGTAGCGCGTGTTGTAGAGGCCGTGTGACATCAGCTCCCACTGCCGGCTCAGCATGGCCTCGGTGATTTCGGGGTACATCTCGAGCACCGCCATCGAGAGCGACACCGTGCAGGGCAGCCGGTAACGGTCCAGCACCTCCATGAGCCGCCACACACCCACGCGGTTGCCATAGTCGCGCAGGCCATAGCCCAGGATGTCCGGGTGCGGCACGCGCGGCCAGGGATCGCGCACCCTCACTTCTTGCGGCAGGTATTCGTAATGCTCGATGTTGGGGGCGATCCACAGGGCCAGGCGCGCGCCCTTCGGCCAGCGCACAGTCGGCCGCTCGGGCGCCGCCGAATAGGCGATGCGCTCGTGCATGGCCACGGCGGCACCCATGACCTCAGCCCTGGCGGGGCCGGACTTCGGCCAGGTCGTTCCAGACGTCCTGGCGGCGCAGGCTGCCGGCCTCCACCTCAAAGCGGTCGATGAAGCGAATGCCCTCAAAGCGGCTGCCGTCCAGCCAGGTGCCGCTGAGCGTGCCCGAGCAGAACACGGTGGTGAAGCCCTCGCCCCAGCATTCCTCAAAGCGCTCGTAGGTCTTGGCCACGCTCTGGTAGCGGCCCTTGGCCCAGCCCACCAGCTGCTCAAGGTCGCTCATGGGTGCGGCACCCGGGAAGGTCATGGAAAAACCAGGCGCCAGAAAGTTGCGTGCGGCCGCGAGATCCCGCGCCTGCATGGTCTCCAGGAAGCGGCGCACCAGCGCCGAGGCGTCAGGCAGCTCCGCCCCGCCGCCCGAGAACACGCGGCCGTCGCGCATGTAGGTGGCCGCATGCTGCACGAACACCGTGGTGCCCGCTGGCTGCGCGGCAATCACCGAGCGCGTGGCCAGGCCCAGGCGCTGCACCAGCCGGGATTCGCACTCGTGGCCATAGCCGGGCAGCAGGGTGACAGTGACAACTGGCATGGGGTGTCTTTCAGGGGTGGTTAGATTTCCAGGCCTCGAGGATCTGGCTGCCGGTGGCGGCCCACACGCCACGGTGGCGCAGGATGTGGTCCAGAGCTTCTTCGAGGGCCGAGATGCGGTAGGGCTGGCCGATCACCCAGGGGTGCAGCGAGATCGCCATCACGCGGCCATCACCGGGGGAGGACTCGCGGTAGAGCAGGTCGAACTGGTCGATCAGCGCATCGCGGAAGTCGTCTTCGGTGTGGTGGTTCTGCACCAGGATGGTGTAGTCGTCGATGTCCACCGGGTGCGGCATGGCGTGCAGGGCACCGGCGCGGGTGCGCATGGCGTAGGGCATGTCGTCGTTGACCCAGTCGCACACGTAGTCGACGCCCGCTTCGGCCAGCAGGTCGGGGGTGTGCATGGACTCGGACTTGGCCGGCGAGAGCCAGCCGCGCACAGCCTGGCCGCTGGCCTGGCGCAGGATCTGCAAGGTCTGTGCGATCCACTGCCGTTCATCGGCCTCGGACAGCCCACCGTGGTGCAGGTGGTCCATGTCCAGTCCGTTGGCGATGACTTCCCAGCCGCGCGCCACGCAGGCCTTGATGAGGCTGGGGTAGCGCACGGCCACGGCCGCGTTCACCGCCACCGAGGCCGGGACGCCTCGGGCTTCGAGGGCCTGCATGATGCGGAAGATGCCCACCCGGTTGCCGTAGTCCCGCAGGGTGTAGTGGCGCAGGTCGGGGTAGGCGGTCTGCATGGCCCCGGGCGGCTTGAAGGGCTGGCCCTTCATGTCCAGTGGGAACCACTCTAGCGCAGGCACCACCCACAGCGCGATGCGCGCATCGCCGGGCCATGCCACGGGCTTGCGTTGCGGCAGGGGCGACCAGTCGTAGCGGTCGTGGTCCATGCCATAGCGGCGCTGGGGGTACTCCAGGTAGTCGTCGGTCACGGGCGGGTTCATGGTGCTTCTCCCACGGGCTGGGCGGCGGCCGCGAAGGCGTCGTGGTAATGCGCGTTGAAGTGCTGCGCGATCTCGCGGCCCGTGGCCAGCCAGACTTTGTCGTGGCTGGTGATGTAGCTCAGAGCCTCCTCAAAGGCGGCCAGGCGATAGGGCTGCCCGACCAGGTAGGGGTGCAGCGGAATGCACATCACGGTGCCCGACTTTTCACCTTCGGCGTAGAGCCGGTCGAACTGGCGCTTCAAGATGTCGGCGTAGCGGCGGGGCGAGACGAGGTTGACGTTGTAGACGATGACGTCGTTCATCTCCAGCGAATACGGAATACTGGTGAGCTGGCCCTTCTTCACCTTGACCGGCCCGGGCTGGTCGTCGTGGAAGAGGTCGCACACATAGCTCAGACCCATCTCGGCCACCAGGTCCATGGTGCGCTCGGTGTAGGTGAGGGCCGGCGCCAGCCAGCCATCGAGCTTCTGGCCGGTGTGCTTCTTGATGGTGTCAATCGAGTCCTGGATGACCGCGCGCTCCTGCGCCTCGCTCATGCCCATGAGGTAGCGCGTGTTGTAGGTGCCGTGGGAGTAGAACTCCCAGCCTTCGTCGGCGCAGGCCTTGATCACTTCGGGATGGTGTTCGCACATGGCCACGTTCAGCGACACGCTGCCGCGCATGCCGCAGCGCTTCATGCTTTCGAGCATGCGCCAGAAGCCGGCGCGGTTGCCGTAGTCACGGTAGCTGTAGTTCAGCACGTCCGGCGTGGGGCGGGCCCAGGCCGCACGCGAGGGGTTCTTCGGTGGGGCGAGTTCGTAGTACTCGATGTTGGGCGCGACCCAGAAGGCCACCCGCGCCCCATTCGGCCAGCGGATGGCGGGCCGTTCGGTGTAGGGCAGGTAGTCGTAGAAACCGGGGTCTCGTTTCACCGTGGAGCTCCTGGCGGCTGGGTGCGGGCCTGCACCTGGCGCAGCTGGGCCAGGGTCTCGTCGATGGTCAGCACGTCGGCGTACTTGAGCATCATGTCGTAGAGGTTGGCGAAATGCGGGCTCTCGTGCTTGTCTGCCGTGCATTCCTCGGGGACGATGGTGCGGTAGCTGCGCTGCAGGCTGTCGACCACGGTGGCCCGCACGCAGCCAGAGGTGGAGCCACCCGTGACCACCACGGTATCGACCCCATGGAAGTTGAAGATGGAACCCAGGTTGGTTTCAAAGAAGGCCGAGGCCATGCGTTTGTTGATGATGATGTCGCGCTTGCGGTCGATGTCCAGGCGGTCGTCGAACTCCGAGCGGGCACTACCCACCTTGATGTTCTGCAGTGAATCGGGCGTGTTGGTGCGCGTGCCCCAGACGCCGCAGTCTTCACCCGACTCCATGTAGGCCACATACGTCCACACCACCGGAAAGCCCTTGGCCCGGAATTCGGCGGCCAGCGCATTGACGTATTCCAGCTGACGCGGGTCGGTTTCGTAGGCGGTGGCGAACGCGCCCACCTGGGTGTAGGCCTTTTGCAGATCGACGTTAATCAGGGCGGGCACGCGTCCGAAGCCAAAACGCTTGCGGGTGGGGTTGGCCTTGACTTCGGCGAAGAGCTGGCGGGCGGTCTTGTCGGAGGTTTGCATGAAAAGGGAGTGGAGTTGTTTTGATAAAAGCAGTGGTTCAGTGAGCACACGCAGGCCAGCGCGCATGCTGCATCGGGTCATATGTTCTGTCAATAGAACATTTGAGTCTGGGTGGGTCAGGCCAGGGGCGGCCGGCGCAGCAGTGCCAGCCAGCTTGCCAGGGGCAGCTCATCCGCGCACAGAGCATGGGTGGCGCTGAGCAGGTCGCGGGCATGGGCCTCGGGCCAGACGCGCTGGCACAGGTCCATGAACTTGCCGCTCAGCTCCTCGGCCGTGTACGGCGCGGTCTCATCGCCCCGGTTGACGCCGGCCTCGCCCACCCACTGCCGTCCCTGGCGGTCGGTGAGGGTGATGCGGGCCGGCCGCTCGCGCGGCAGGCGCTGGGTCATGGCGGGGTCTTCGCTGAGGTGCACCTTGCGGGCCAGCGCCAGGATGCGCTCATCGCGCACGGCCTCCCAGGTGAAGGCCGACAGCCGGCTGTGGCCATGCACCAGGCGCGTCGCCACAGCGAAGGGCACCGAGAACTTGGCGGCCAGGGTGTTGACCGGGGCCGGGTCGTCGAGTTCGGCCGCGTAGGCATAGCTCAACACCTCGATGCGATCAATGTCATCAACCGCCGGCAAGCCTTGCCGGGCTTCCAGCGCATCCAGGGCGTCGAGCGTGCCATGGTTGTAGCGGCAGCAGGAGTGCAGCTTGAAGTAGTTGCAGCTGACGTGCCATTGCTCGCCCAGGCCGGCGAGCAGGGCCTGGGTGTCGAAGCGCTCCGACACGATGGCGCCGAAGAGTGACTGCAGGCCATCCTTCTCACCGGTAAAGCCGCAGCTGCTCAGCTGTGCGGCCAGCCAGCCGTTCTGGTTGCTCAGGCCCGCGTAGACATTGCGCACCAGGCCGCCTTCGAGCATGGTTTTCTTGGAGGTGGCGATCGTCATGGACGAGGCCACATTGAGCGTTTGCCGCATGTCCTGCGCGCCGTAGCCCAGCAGTCGGGCAGAGGCTGCGGCCGCACCCACGGTGCCCCAGGTGCCGTGCGGGTGCATGGCGCTGCGCAGCTGCGAGGCCGCGCCCAGGCGGGAGCCAACTTCATAGCCGGCCACCAGCGCCGAGAGAAAGTCTTGCGCGGTGCATGCACGGGTCTCAGCCAGCGCCAGAAGGGCCGGCAGCACATGCACGGCCGGGTGCCCGCGCGAGAAACGGTTGCCTTCGTCCATTTCCAAAAAGGTACCGGCCGTGCCATTGAGCAGGGCCGCCATCATGGGCTCGGTGCGCCGGCCCAGGCCCACCAGCGTGCCTCCGGCAGGGCTGTCAGGCTGGCGTGCGGCCCAGGCGCGCCATTCGGGCTCGGCCGAGCCGGCAGCCATGGCCGCCACGGTGTCGGCCAGGATCCAACCCACATGGGCTTGCACCTCGGGTGGGAGGCGCTTGAAATCCAGGGACGCGGCAAAGCCGCTCAGGGCATCGAGGTGGTTCATGCGTGGGGTGTTTCAGAAAGCAGAAGGTCTTGCTGTGCACGCCGGGCAATCTCGCCCGGGCTCGACCATGACACGCCTTCGCGGCTGGCCAGATCCTCCAGCAGGCGCTTGAGGGTGCCAATGCGGCTGGACATGCCGCTCAGCCAGGGGTGCAGGGCCAGGCCGAAGACAGCGCTGCGGCGGTGACGACTGCATTCGGCGTGCAGCCGTGTGAAGGCGGCCAGGGTCAGCTCGGCGTGCGCACGGGGTGAGAGTTGCCTGAGCCACTGGCATTGCACGTCATCCCATTCGGCCGACAGCGGCACGGCCAGCAAGGCTTGGCCCGTGGGGCCCTGGCTGTGCATCACGAAAGGCTGGTCGTCGTTGCACCAGTCCAGCGTGTAGTCCAGGCCGGCCTCGGCCAGCAAGGCATAGGTGTGTGGTGTGGTGCCCCAGTCCTGGCTCAGCCAGCCTCGGGGGCGCTGACCCAGGCAGCGGTCCCAGGCCTGCAGGCTGTGTGTGATGTGCTGGCGTTGTTCGTCAAGGGACTGGCCGCCATGCATCAGCTCGTTGGCCGCCAGGCCGTGCGCCACCCATTCACAGCTCCAGCCCTGGAGGCGCTGCACCAGCGCGGGCAGACGCTCGAGCACGGCGGCGTTGGCGGCAATGGCGGGCTTGAGCCCGGCCTCGCGCAGGGCATCGAGGACCCGGAACAGTCCAATGCGCAGCCCGTATTCGCGCTGGGTCCAGCTGCGGTAGTCGGGCGTGAAGCTGCCAAATTCCCCTACAAACCTGGGGTCTCTGACCGCGTTGTCCGGCGCGTTGGCGTGCCAGTGTTCGAGGCACAGCAGCACATAGCCCTGAAGGCCTGTTTCTGCCTCGTGTACGAGGCGGGCTGGCTGGGCAGAGTAGGCGTAGAGTGCGTGGTCCATGGAGGGCGTTGTGACCCTGAGGCCCCTGGTTTTCCCTAGAGATGGCTTGACAAGCCTGGAAGCTGCGACGACAGTCTAGCAATTGTTCTATCAATAGAACAATAAGATTTTTAACCCCCGATCCAGCCGAGGTCACGCCATGAATCACAACGCACGTTTGTCTCGCCGACTCGTTCTCCAAGCAGGTGCTGCCAGCACCGTTCTGGGGGCGCCTGGCCTTTTGATGGCCCAAGCCCGTCCGATCAAGATCGGTCTCGTACACCCCGTCAGCGGTGGTCTGGCCTACAGCGGCGGTCAGGGTCGCCTGGGCTGCCAACTGGCCATTGAAGAGATCAACGCGGCCGGCGGCATCAAGGCCATGGGCGGCGCCCGCTTGGAGGCCGCTCTCGGTGATTCGCAGTCTCGTCCCGAAGTGGGCGTCTCCGAGGTCGAGCGCCTGCATCAAGAGGGCGTTGCCGCTTATGTGGGCTGCTTCTCCAGTGCCATCGCCCTGCCGGCTACTCAGGCTGCGGCCAAGTACAACACCCCTTTCATGATCGATGTGGGCGTGTCCGACAACATCGTCAACCGCGGCCTGAAGAACGTGTTCCGTTTGGCACCGGGCTTTGGCAAGTGCGTCGATGACGCCATCGAGGGCCTGGGTCAGGTTAACAAGGCTGCCGGCGGTGTGGCCAAAAAGGCTGTGCTGGTCCACGAGGAATCTGAGTTCGGTACCGGTACAGCCAAGCTGCTGGCCGGCAAGCTGCCTGGCATCGGCATTGAAGTGGCCGAAGTCATTAAGCATGCGAACCCGACGCGCGACTTCTCCAATGTGGCGCTGCGCATCCGCAGCCTGCGGCCCGACCTGGTGATCATGAGCAACTACCAGAACGAGTATGTCTTGCTGGCCCGTACCCTGCATCAGCAGCGGGTGGACCTGGCAGGCATGTTCAGCGTGCTCGGCGGTGGTTTTAACTACAAGCTGGTGCAGGAGCAGCCTGATGTGGCTCAGCACATGATGGACTTCAACCACTGGTTCAATCCCCGCAACCCCCGTGCGGCCGATTTGCGCAAGCGTGCTGCCGACCGTGGCGGCCTGTTCACCTTCGAGGTCTACTGCGGTTACAACGCCGTCAAATGCTATGCCGACGCTGTGCAGCGTGCAGGCACGGCCGACAAGGAAAAAGTCATCGCTGCGCTGGAAGCCAGCACCTGGGCGGATCACTTCATGCCCTACGGCGCGACCAAGTTCGTCAATGGTCAGAACCAGGGCGGCAGGGCAGTGCTGCTGCAAGCCAGCCGCACGGACATCGACGTGGTCTGGCCCAATGAGTTTGCGGCGGCCAAGCCGGTCTTCCCCAAGCCCAAGTTCAGCTGATCCCACCCTCGGGTGAGGAGTCTGCCGCGGCCCCCTGAGGGGCTGTGGCCGTTAGGGCTGCGCCCGCCTGGTGCGGGTGCAACCCTGCCCAGCCCTCCCGGTCTGAAAGCAAGGAAGTTCCGTGGATCCCTACATTCTGCTAGCGGCGACCATCAATGGGTTGCTGATGGGCGGCATTTACACCCTGGTGGCGTCGGGCCTGACGCTGATCTACGGGGTGCTGCACATCATCAATTTTGCGCACGGCAGCATGCTCATGCTGGCCATGTTCGGCGTCTATTTCCTGCTCACTATGGCAGGCATAGATCCCTATGTTTCGCTCCTCATCATGGTGCCGGGCATGTACCTGCTGGGCTTTCTGCTCTACCGGCACATGATTGGCAAGCTCTCGCTGGGGCGCGATGAAAACATCCTGCTCATCACTCTGGGCCTGTCCATCCTGATCGAGAACTTGGCGCTGATGTTCTTCAAAGGGGATTCGCGCACGATTTCGCTGCCCTACAGCGACAAGATGATCGAGCTGGGCCCGCTGCTCCTGGGTGTGCCCAAGGTGGTTTCTTTTGTTGCAGCCATGGTGCTGTGCGGCCTGCTGGGCCTGTTCATCACCCGCACCGACACCGGCAAGGCCATTCGCGCCGTCGCCAAGGAACGCATGGGCGCGCGGCTGGTGGGCATTGATGTCGACCGGATTTTTGCTGTGTCGTTCGGGATCGGGCTGGCCACCTTGGGTGCGGCTGCCTGTCTGCTGATGCCGATTTTTTATGTGTCGCCTTCCAGCGGCCATGTGTTCGTGATCGTGGCCTTCACAGTGGTGGTGCTCGGCGGCATGGGAAGCTTTCTGGGCGCGGTGATCGGCGGGCTGATCGTCGGCCTGACCGAATCCTTTGGCGGCCTGTTTCTCGGTGAGAGCCTGGGCCAGATCGGCATCTCGCTGATCTTCATCCTGATTTTGCTGCTGCGCCCGTCCGGGCTTTTTGGAGACAAGCGATGATGCCGGCGCGTACCCCCTGGGCGGTGCATGCCCTGCTGCTGGTGCTGGCCCTGGTCTTCCCCCTGGTGTTCAGCTCGCCCTTCCTGGTCAACTTTGCGGTCTTGGCCTTGTTCTACGCCTTCATTGGGCAGTCCTGGAACATCGCCGGCGGCTTTGCCGGCCAGCTGTCCTTCGGGCATGTGGCTTTCTTCGGTGTCGGTGCCTATGCCTCGACCATCGTGCAAATGCGCTTGGGCTGGAACCCCTGGCTCGGCCTGCCGGCCTCTGCCCTGGCGGGCGCGGCGGCGGGCTGGCTCATTGCGGTACTGTCCTTCCGCGCCGGGCTCAAGGGCTCGTACTTTGCACTCATCACGCTGGCCTTTGCCGAGGTGTTTCGCATCATTTCCAACTCGGTCGAGATCACCGGCGGCGGGCTGGGCATGTTGATCCCGATGAAGCAGACGCCTGCCAACTTCCAGTTCGGCGATCGCCGCGTTTTCTACTACATCATCCTGGCCTTGACGGTGGTATCGGTGGCTTTGGCTTTGTGGCTCAAGGCCTCGCGCTTTGGCGCGCGGCTTGCGGCCATCCGCGAGAACGAAGATTCGGCCCGCGCACTGGGCATCAATGCCTTTGCCGAGAAAACCAAGATCATGATGATCTCCGGTGCCATTGCCGGTGTCGGCGGCTGCTTCTTTGCCCAGTATTTCCTCTACATCGATCCCACGATCGCCTTCGGCGTCGACAAGTCGGTCGAGATGCTGCTCGTGAGCATGATTGGCGGTGCAGGCACGGTCTACGGTCCGCTGATCGGCGCCGTCTTGCTGGCGGCCGTCAGCGAGGTCACCCGCGCCTGGTTCACCATTCAAGGTCTGTCATTGGTCCTCTATGGCGCCTTGTTGGTGGTGATCATCGCCTACCTGCCCAATGGTCTGATTGACTTGTTCAAGCGGCGTTCGAGCCGGTCGGGAGACAAGTGATGCTCAAAGTCACCAACCTGACCAAGATTTTTGGCGGCCTGCGCGCGGTCGATAACGCTTCGCTGGAAGTCGGCGAGGGCCGCATCGTGGCACTGATCGGACCGAACGGGGCCGGTAAAACCACTTTGTTCGCATGCATCGCCGGCTTCCTGCCCATCAACCAGGGGCGTGTGGAGTTTCTGGGGCAAGACATCACCGGTTTGCCGGTGCATGACATCGCCCGCCGTGGCATGGTCCGCACCTTTCAGATCACGCAGCCCTTTGCCAAGCTCACGGTGCTGGAGAACATCGCGGTCGGCTCGCACCAGTTGCATGCCCGCCGATCTGATGCGCTGGCGCACGCGCGCACCGTGGCCGAACGCGTCGGCATTCCGGCGTCCATGCTCGATCAGCCCGCCGCCGAGTTGACCGTGGCCGGCCGCAAGCGGCTCGAACTGGCGCGCACCCTGGCCACCGAGCCCAAGCTGCTGCTGCTCGACGAGGTGATGGCCGGACTCAATCCGCAGGAGATCCTGGACATCATCGGCATAGTGCGCCAGATCCGCGACAGCGGCGTCTCCATCCTCTTGATTGAGCATGTGATGCATGCGGTGATGACTTTGTCCGAGCACATCTACGTGCTGTCCTACGGCAAGATCATTGCTGAAGGCGCGCCGCTGGCTATCGTCAACAACCGTGATGTGGTGGAGGCCTACCTGGGCCGTGGCGCAGCCGACCAGATGGCCGACATGGCTACAACAGGAGGTGGCCATGCTTGAGATCCGTCAACTGCGCGCTGGTTATGGCAGCGTGGAGATCCTGCGCGGCATCGATCTGGATGTGGCTGCGGGCGAAATCGTGGCGGTGCTGGGCAGCAACGGCGTGGGCAAGTCCACGCTGAACAACAACATCTCTGCGCTGTACAAGCCCTTTTCTGGCTCCATACGTTTCCAGGGCCAGGAGATTGCGGGGCTGTCCTCCAGCGAGGTGGTCAAGCTCGGCTTGATTCATGTGCCTGAGGGCCGGCGCATTTTCCCCAACTTGAGCGTGCGCGAAAACCTCGAGCTGGGCAGTCTGGTGCGTGGACGCGAGCGGCGCGCACAGAACATCGAAAAGGTGGTCGACATCTTCCCCCGCCTGCGCGAGCGTTTTGGCCAATTGGCCGGCACGCTCTCGGGCGGTGAGCAGCAGATGCTGGCCATCGGTCGGGGGCTGATGTCCGAGCCCACTTTGCTCATCATGGACGAGCCTTCGCTGGGCCTGTCTCCGCTGTTGGTCGAGCAAATGTTCGAGTTGATCCAGCGCATCAACCGCGATGGTCTGCCGGTCTTGTTGATGGAGCAAAACGCCGTACAGACACTGGCCATTGCCCACCGGGCTTACATCATCGAGAACGGGGTGGTGGCCATGCAAGGACGGTCTGAGGACCTCGCTCGCGATCCTGAATTGCGCAAGAACTACCTGGGGCTCTAAGGCATGCAGACCAGCGTCTCCGAGCTCGCTGGCCGACGCGTTTTGGTCTCTGGTGCAGGGTCGGGCATCGGCCTGGCCACCGCCTGCACCCTGGCGCAAAACGGTGCGCGCGTGGCGGCTGTGGTGCAGACCCAAGCCCAGCAAGAGTCGCTCTTGGCGGTCTTGCCGCAGGCCTGTGTCTTTGTGCAGGATCTGCTCGATGCGCAGGCCTGCGCTGCGCTGCCCTCAAAAGCCATGGACGCGCTCGGCGGGCTCGATGCCCTGGCCTGCTGTGCCGGCGTCTTCTTCAAGAAGGGCTCTGACGACACAAGCCTCGATGAATGGCGCCTGACGCTGTCCCTCAATCTGGAGTCGACCTTCATCCTCACGCGTGCGGCCATCGCCTGCATGCGCCAGCAGGCCTTGCCTGACGCCAGCGTGGTGGTTATCAGCAGCCAGATCGGACATGTGGGCCATGCGCGCGGCGCGGCCTACGCCGCGTCCAAGGCTGGTCTCAATGGCATGGTGCGCTCGCTCGCTCTTGAATGGGCCGAGCAGGGCATTCGCATCAATGCGGTGGGCCCGGGCCCCATCGACACCCCCATGGTGGCGGCCAGCAAGGCCGATCCGGCCCTCCTTGCCACCATGGTCCAGAGCATTCCCATGGGCCGGCTGGGCCAGCCCCGGGAAGTGGCCGAGCTCACCAGCTTCCTGCTCTCGCCGCGCGCTTCTTTCATCACGGGGCAGCTGATCTGCGTGGATGGCGGCTTCACGGCACGATGAGCATGCAGGCCGCCTCGCACCCGACATCTGCCCTGCGCCAGCTGGTGCGCGTCGCGCGCAGCAAGAACGCCGGCCCCACCTTGCTCACGCTGGATCTGTTCTTCAAGGACGCCGCTGCCTACACCCAAGGCGCGACCAGTGCCGCGCTCAGCCCGCAGGCCGTGGGTGATCTCTATGGTGTGCCGCCCGCCCAGGTGAAGCGCTACTTGCTGCCGCAGTTGCAGGCCATCAAGTTCACGCTGCCGCGCGCCATCTGCGCCGGCAGCCCCGGCGATGGTGACCTGTATGGCGCGCAGCAACATGCCCCATTGCTGGAGCTGGTGCTGTGACGCAGGCGCATGCCACCGCCCGTCTGCTGCGTGCCCACCGCCCTGGACCCGAGCCACTGCGTGTGCTCAGTGCCTCGGGCCAGCTCGGCTACGGTATCGTGGCCGAGTCTCTTGCCCGTGGCATGGCGCGACGTCCGCATGTGGTGGGGGCCGACATGGGCTCCATCGACCCGGGCCCCTTCTACCTGGCCACCGGCGCCATGGCCGCCCCCGAGCCCATGGTGCGCCGAGATCTGGCACTGGTGCTTGGCGCCTGCCTGGAGGCGGGCGTACCGCTCATCATCGGCAGTGCGGGCACGGCCGGGGCACATCCGCAGCTCGAGCGCGTGGCAGCGATGCTCTCGGAGATCGCACAGGAGCGCGGCCTGTCCTTCAGGTTGGCCACCATCACCAGCGACATCCCCGCCGACACTGTGGTGCAGGCCTGGCGCGAAGGGCGCCTCACGCCCCTGGGCCCCATGCCTGAGCCGAGCGAGCAAGACATCCGTGCCTGCAGCCACATCGTGGGCCAATGCGGCCTGGAAACCGTGCAGCGCGCACTCGCCACCGACCCCGACGTGGTGCTGGCCGGCCGCGCCTGCGACACCGCGCTCTTTGCCGCGCTGCCCGTGATGCTGGGCTACGACCCGGCGCTGGCCCTGCACATGGCCAAGATCATTGAATGCACCTCGCTGTGCTGCGAGCCCGGCGGTCGCGACGCCATGTTGGCCGAGCTGGACATGCAAGGCTTCACGCTCGAAAGCATGGACCCGGCACGGCATGCCACGCCCGCCTCGGTGGCAGCCCACGCCCTGTATGAGCAGGCCGACCCGTCCAGCGTGGACGAGCCGGGCGGCACCCTCTACCTCGACACCGCCTGCTACGAAGCCCTGGATGCACACCGCACGCGCGTCAGCGGGGCGCGCTATGTGGCGCGCGCCCAGCCCACGCTCAAGATCGAGGGCGCCCAGCGCCTGGGCGCCCGCGCCGTGCTGCTGGCCGGCATCGCCGACCCCGGGCTCATTGCCGTGCTGGAGGAGGTGCTGGACGCCGTCAGCACCAAGGTGCACGCCTTGCTGCCCGGGCCCTGGCAGATGGTGCCGCACGTGTATGGCCGGGGGGCTGTTCGCCCCTTGCCGGCGGCGCAGCAGGCGACCCACGAGGTCGGGGTGGTGCTGGAGTTTCTGGCGCCCGATGCCGACTCGGCCCGCACGGCCGCCGCCGTGTTCAAGCAGAACCTGCTGCACCACGGCTACCCCGGGCGCCTGTCGACGGCCGGCAATCTGGCCTTTGCCTGGACACCCAGCGAGCTCGACGCCGACGAGGCCTGCCGCTTTGTGCTCTACCACGTGATGGCACAGGCGCCTGTGGACGCGCTCTTTCACATTGATGTGCGCGAGATCCAGCCTGGCACCCTGCATTGACCTGCCCCATGCCAGCCTCCTTGCCCCTGTCCAAATATCACCAGATCTACCTGGTGCTGCGCGAACAGCTGCAGGAAGGCCGCTATGCCAGCGGCCTGCCTGGGGAGCTGGAGCTGGCGCGCCTGTTTGGTGTGGGTCGCATCACCGTGCGCCGCGCGCTTGAGCAGCTCGCTGCTGAAGACCTCATCGTGCGCGAAGTCGGTCGCGGCACGCGCCCCACCACGCGGGCCGAGCAAGGCAGCCGCCGGGGCGGCGCAGTCCCCAGCCCCGTCTCGCCGGTCACCCGGCTGCATGGCCTTCTGGAGAACATCGTCAGCGTCAGCCGCAGCACCACCGTCAAGGTGCTGGAGTGGCGGGTGGTGCAGGCCTCGAACGAGCTGGCCGAGGCCCTGCAGCTGACGGACGGCCAAAAGCTGCGCAAGGCTGTGCGTCGCCGCAGCTCTGCACTCGGCCCCGTGTCGTACATCACCACCTATGTGCCTGAGAGCCTGGCGCAGGGCCTGACCCGCACCGACCTGGCGCACAAGCCCATGCTGCAGTTGCTGCAGGAGTCCGGTCTGGTGCTCGGCCGCGCCGTGCAGACGGTTTCGGCCCGCCAGGCCGACGCCCGCGTGGCGGCCGAGTTGCAGGTGGCTGTGGGCACGGCCATGCTTGCCGTCAGCCGCCTGGTCTACGACCTGTCAGACCGCCCGGTGCAGCTGCTGCAGGGTCTGTATCGCCCTGACCGCTACGAGTACCAGATGGAGATGTCGCAGGTGGGCAGCGTCGAGGCCCGCATCGTGCCCAAGGAAATCCTGCCCTGAGGGCAGGCCACCATCGTTTTCGGAGATCGTTTTTCAATGAACACCTTCCAACGCCCGCCCCAAACGCTGGCCCAGAAGCTGATCGCCAAGGCCAGTGGCCGCTCGCATGTGGCTCCCGGTGAGATCGTGAACTGCCAGGTCGACCTGGCCATGTTCCACGACTCCTCCGGCCCGCGCCGCTTGAAGCCCATGCTCGAGGAACTGGGTGCCCGCCTGTGGGACCCGTCCAAGGTGGTGCTGGTGATGGACCACTACGTGCCCGAACAGGACGATGACTCGCGCCGCATCGTGCGCATCGCCCGCGACTGGGCCGCCGAGCAGAAGCTGCCGCACGTCTACGACAGCATCGGCATCTGCCATGTGGTGCTGCCGCAAAAAGGGCACCTGCGCCCGGGCATGTTCTGCGTGGGCGGCGATTCACATTCGCCCACGGGCGGCGCTTTCGGCACCTATATGTTTGGCATCGGCAGCACCGAGATGCTGGGCGTGGTCGTCACCGGCGAGATTTGGGTGCGCGTGCCGCGCACGCTGCGTATGTGGTGGGATGGCCATCTGCCTGCGGGCCTGACGGCCAAGGACATGGTGCTGCACATGACCGGCCGCTTCGGCATGAACGGTGGCGACTACCAGGCCGTGGAGTTCTGCGGCCCGGCCGTGCAGGCGCTGTCCATGCAGGAGCGCATGACGCTGTCGAACATGAGCGCCGAGATGGGCTCCCAGGTGGGCCTGATCGCCCCGGACGAGACCACCCGACAGTGGCTGCGCGGCGTGGGTGTGCCCGATGACCAGATCCACACCGAAGGCTGGCACACCGACGAGGGCGTGGACGAGACCCAGGCCAGCACCTACCGCTTTGATGCCGCCACGCTCTCGCCCCAGGTGGCGGCGCCCCACAGCCCGGCCAACACCAAGCCCGTGGGGGAATTCACCCAGGTGCCGGTGCAGGCCGCCTACATTGGTGCCTGCACCGGCGCCAAGCTCGACGACCTGCGGGCAGCGGCCACCGTGCTGCGCGGCC
>CANGYC010000027.1 GCA_947457975.1 Comamonadaceae bacterium
AGGCGGCTGCCCCAAAAAACTACAGGCGTTGAACGCAGGGACTCTGCATTCAACGCCTGTGCCGGATGAGGGCCGGGATCAGTGCGCGGCGCTCAGGGCGCTGGCCGGCACCAGGGAGGGAACGGCACGCCAGGCTTCGCGCACTTCCGACATCAGGCTGTGCACTTCCTGCAGGGCGTCCAGGTCGTTGTGCACGTTGACCTGCAGCAGCCGGCGGATGCCATAGCCGTACAACTCATGCAGGTTGGCCGCCAGGTCGCCGCCTTGCTCGAAGTCCAGCGCGCCTTGCAGGCCCACCAGGATGCGGCTGGCGCGGGTCAGGCACTTGCTTTTTTCTTCGATGGACTGACGCTCGATGTGGCCCCGCGCGCTGCTGAGGCTGTCGATCAAGCCATCGAACAGCATCTGGATCAATTCCACGCGGTTGGCGACCACGGCCTGGCTGGTCGTGCTGCCGGTGCTGTAGCTCTCGAGGGCTTTGAAGTGGACTCGCATCTGAAAGACTCCTGATCAATTCGTGACATGGCATGAATCGGTCAGGCCGGCCCAAACTTGAGTCTGCCGCGCCTTGTGGCGCCTGCTTTGATCGGATCTTTACAAAAGCGGCAAGGCCTTGCCGCTCACGACGGCCGGCCAGAGCGCGTCAGGCCTTGCGGCGGCCGCGGCTCAGGGGCTCCACTTTCAAGGTGGTGCGCAGCTTCTTGACCACCGCGCTGAGCAGCTGGCTCACGCGTGATTCGGTGACGCCCAGCACCTCGCCGATTTCCTTGAGATTGAGTTCCTCCACGTAGTAGAGGTTCATCAGGAGTTGGTCGCGCTCGGGCAGCTCGCCAATGGCGCCGACCACGGCGCCCATGAACTGGGCATGCTCGACGATGGCCTCGGGCTGCTGGCTGCTGTCGTCGGCAATGGACATGACCTCCTCGGTCACGACCTCCATGGAATAGGTCTCAAAGCGCTTGGCCTGGCCGCGCTCCTTCTCGAAGGTCTCCACGTCCATGCCAATGTGTTGGGCCAGCTCGGCCGGTGTGGGCACGCGGCCGAGTTCGGCGGCCAGCTCGTCGGTGGCCTTGCTGTGGGTCTTGTTGAACGCCACGGCGGAGCGGGGCAGGAAAGAGAGCCTCCGCACCTCGTCGAGGATGGCGCCGCGCACGCGCGTGTGCGCGAAGCTTTCGAATTCAATGCCCTTGGTCGGGTCGAAGGCCCGGGCTGCCTCCAGCAGGCCAATCATGCCCAGCTGGATCAGCTCGTCGAGTTCCATGAAGGGTGGAATACGCACCTTCAGGTGCAGGGCCACACGCTTGACCAGGCCCAGGTGCGCCATCACCAGCGCTTCCTCGGCATCCCGGCTTTCGTGGTTGCTCTGGACCTGCTCGTACAGGCGCGTGCTGGAGGCCATGGCTGTGCTTGCCTTAGCTGACCTGGCCGACCAGGCGCTCAACGAAGAACTGCAGACCGCCGGTGGCCTCGGTCACCGGGGGCAGGCTTCGCACGGATTCGGCCAGCCTGCGGAAATCGCGCGCGCCGGCGCTGCCGGGGGCGAATTCCATCACAGGCTGATGTTTCTTGAGGGCCGAGAGCACCAGCTCATCCTGCTCGATCGTGCCCATGTAGTGGATGCTGCGGCCCAGGAAGCGGGCGCAGACCTGGTTGATGCGTTCGTACAGCAGTTGGCCGTCCTGCTGGCTGGGCATGCCATTGGGAATCAGGTAGATCTCGTCCACGCCGAAGTCCTGAATCAGCACCTTGATGGTGCCGTAGGCATCGGCGATGGAGGAGGGGTCATCGCGCACGACGATGAAGCGCCGCGGGCAGGCCTGCATAAAGGCCATGACAGGCGGCGAGATGCCGGCGGCCATGTCCACGATCAGGTAGTCGATCTCGTCCTCGAAGGCACTGAAGGCCTGCACGATGCTGGCCGCCTGCACGCCGCTGATGCCGGCCATCTCTTGCAGGCCCGAGGCACCGGGCACCAGGCGCACGCCGTGGCGCGTCTGGACGGTGATCTCTTCCAGGGACTTCTGACCGGCCAGGAAATGGCTCAGGTTATAGGGGCAGGGCGTGCCCAGGGCGATCTGTGCGTTGGCCAGTCCGAGGTCGGCGTCCAGCAGCATGACACGCTCGCCCATGCCCTGCAAGGCCACGGCGAGGTTGACCGACACCGTGGTTTTGCCGACACCGCCTTTGCCGCTGGCAATGCCGATGACCTGGGTGGGCTTGCGGTAAAGACTCATGCCAGGTTCCGTGCGGCGGTGGCGTTGGAGAGAGGGGCGCGGGCGCTGAGCTCGCGGTCTGTGTCCTGAATTGGCAGGCTCTGTGCAGAGGCGGCAGACAGCATGGGGGCCAGGGCCAGGTCAATCAGTTGGGGGAGGGTGAATGCGCTCATCAGATCGGAGATGCGGCTTCCGTGGCTGGCACAGGACAGTTCCAAAGCATTATCACTGAAGACCTGCAGTGCAGCCCAAGGCGCCTGGGCCTCGTCGAGCTTGCTGAACATCACGCTTTGCCAGCGCACGCCCGCCTCGACCAGCACCTTGCGCAGGGTCACGCCAGAGGCATCGGCGGGCACCACGGCATGGAAGTGCGCGGAGGGCGAAATCGCAAGAATTTCTGACAAGCGCTCGGTCATCTGCACGCCGGGCGTGTCGACCAGCACCAGGCCGCGGGGCGCCAGCTCGCTCATGAGCAGGCGCAGGGCTTCTTCGTCGTTGGCGCGGAAGCAGTCCACCCCCAGCTGGGCACCGAGCATCTGGACCTGGCTCCAGGCACCGGCCCGGTGGTCCCGGTAGCTGATCACGGCCAGCTTGTCCGCACCATGGAGCTTGCATGCATGCGCCGCCAGCCGGGCCACCATCAGGGTCTTGCCGCTGCCAGACGGTCCTGCCAGCACGTGCACGCCCTGCGTGGGCATGGCTTGCTGCGGACGCGCCAGGCTGTGTTCGAGCTGCGCGCGCCAGACGGCCACGGCCTGCGTCGGCTCGTCCTGGTCTTTCAGGGCGTCGAGCAGCAGGGTGCGCAGGGTGGCAGGCACCTGGCATTGATTGAGAGATTCCACCAGCCGGTTCAGATTGGGGTGCAGATGCAAGCCACTTTGCCAGGCCGAGGCCTGCTGGCTCACGCGGAATTCACGGCGCAGGGAGGCGATTTCCTGGCGCACCAGGTCCACGATTTCCCGGCTGCGCACCATGTCACGGGCCTGTGACTCGGTCGGGTCTTGCGGCGCCACCGCGGCGGCGCTCGCGCTGCCGGCCTGGCTGGCGTGGCGAGCGGGGGCGTCTACCTGCTGCTGGGCTTGCAGGAAGGTCTGGCGGAAGTCGCCTCGGGCGGCGGCTGCAGGGGAGGGCGCCTGCGGCGTCTCGGGCTGCACGTCCAGGGCCACCACGAGTTCGGTGCGGCCATCGACCTGGTGGTTGGAGATGATCAGCACGTCAGGACCGTACAGGGCAATGGCCTTCTCGGTCGCGCTGCGCGTGTCTTTGGCGAGGATGCGTTTGAGTTCCATGGTGCAGGGTCGGTGAGGCGTTTACTTCGCCGGATCGGCGTGGACGGTGTGGATCACCTTGACCATCTGGTCTTCGGGGATCTCGTTGTAGGAGAGGATGGTCAGGTCGCTGACGCGGAAGCGCGAGGCCTTGGAGATCCAGGAGCGGATGGCCGGCGAGACCACCAGCACCGCCGGATGGCCCTGCTCCTCCACCGCCCGCGCACCTTGGCGCAGGGCATTGAACAGGCGTTCGGCCAGGCCCGGCTCCAGCACCATGGACTGTCCGGGCGGTGTCTGCTGCAGCACGTTGTGCAGCAGCTGCTCCAGGTTGGGGTCCAGGGTGATGACGGACAGGCCGCTTTTGTCGTCCAGCAGGCCTTGCACGATCATGCGGCCGAGCTTGGGCCGGATCATGGAGGTCAGGGCTTCGGGGTCCTGGGTGCGCGTGGCCGCCTCGGTCAGGGCTTCGGCGATGCTGCGCATGTCGCGGATCGGTACGCCTTCGGACAGCACGTTTTGCAGGGTCCGGGTGATCACGCCCAGCGAGAGCTTGCCCGGCACCAGGTCTTCCACCAGCTTGGGCGAGCGCGCGGCCAGCTTGTCCAGCAGTTGCTGCACCTCATCATGGCTGAGCAGGTCGGCGGCGCTGTCGCGCAGCACTTTGTTCAGGTGTGTGGCCACGGCAGTGGCCGCATCGACCACGGTGTAGCCCAGGGTGCGGGCCTGGTCGCGCTGCGACGGATCAATCCACACGGCCTCCAGGCCGAAGGCCGGCTCGCGGCAAGGCGTGCCTTCCAGCGTGCCAAAGACCTGGCCGGGGTTGATGGCCATCTCGCGTCCGACCTTGACCTCGCCCTTGCCGCGCACCACGCCCTTGAGCACGATGTGATAGGCGTCGGGGTCGATGTTCAGCGCGTCGCGGATGCGCACCGGATGGATCAGGAAGCCCAGCTCAGCCGAGAGTTTTTTGCGAACGCCCTTGACGCGCGCCATCAGCTGGCCGCCCGTGTCGGGGTTGACCAGGGGAATGAGGCCGTAGCCGATTTCCAGGCCAATCAGGTCGACCTGGTCCACATCGTCCCAGTCCAGTTCCTTGGGGGCCTCTGGAGCGCCTGCCGCGGCCAGGGCGGCTGCGGTCGGGGCGGCCGGTTCGTTCTGGCGCTTGAGCACCATCAAGCCCAGGGCTGCTGAACCGGCGGCCAGGGTGAGGAACACCACGTGAGGCATGCCGGGGATCACGCCCAGGATGGCCAGGAAGCTGGCCGAGATGAAAAGGGCGGACGGATTGGCCAGCTGCGAGGTGGCCTGCTCGGTCATGTTTTCCGAGGTGGTCACGCGCGTGACGATGATGGCGGTGGCCAGCGACAGGAACAGGCCCGGGATCTGGGCCACCAGGCCATCGCCAATGGTCAGCAAGCTGTAGATGCGGCCAGCCTCGCCCAGGGGCATGTTGTGCTGGACCATGCCGATGATCAGGCCGCCGACCAGGTTGATCACCAGAATCAGCAGACCGGCAATGGCATCGCCGCTGACGAATTTGGAGGCACCGTCCATGGAGCCGAAGAAGTCCGATTCCTGCGAAAGCTCCTCGCGGCGCTTCTTGGCGGTTTCCTGGTCGATCACGCCGGCATTGAGGTCGGCGTCGATGGACATCTGCTTGCCGGGCATGGCGTCCAGGGTGAAGCGCGCATTGACTTCCGAGACCCGACCGGCACCCTTGGTCACCACGATGAAGTTGATGATCATCAGGATGGCAAAGATGATGAAACCCACCAGGTAGTTGCCACCAATCACAAAGTGACCGAAAGCGGCGATCACCTGGCCTGCGGCTTCTTCACCCTCATGGCCCTTGACCAGGATCACCCGGGTGGAGGCCACGTTCAGCGCCAGGCGCAGCATGGTGGCGAACAGCAGCACCGAGGGAAAGGACGAGAAGTCCAGCGGTTTGCGGGTATTGATGGCGATCAGCACCACCATCAGGCTGATGGCAATGTTGAACGTGAACAGCACGTCCAGCAGCCAGGCCGGCAAGGGCAGCACCAGCATGGCCACGATGAGCAGCACGAGCGCGGGAATGCTCAAGCCGGTCAGGCTCACCTGCGTCAGGTTCTGTCGGATGGTTGACAGGGTCAAGCTGCTCATGGCGGCGGTTTATCTGTAAAAATTCATGTCTTGAGGGTGGCTTCAGGGTAAAAGCCACCGCGGTGGGTACCCCGGCTGCAAAGTCCGTGCCATGAAGATCCGACAGGTGTTCCCGGGCTCGGGCAGCGGCAAGGCCTCTCCGGTCACGCTTTTTGCTATTTCCCGTGCAGTTCCCCTTTACCCACTGTTCAAGCCCAGTTCCAGCCCTATGGATACTTCTTCTCTTGTCATCGCCTCCAGCCCCCTCGGCGCGCTCTCCAGCCCCGGTATGCCCCCAGCCGATCAGGCCGGGGAGGGCGTGCGCGGCGCCGATTTCGCCAACCTGCTCACCCACCTGATGGATCCGTCCGGGCGGCAAGACCTTGCCGCCGCCGGGGCGCCTGGCCTGCAGTCCCTGTCTCTGAGCCCCAATATTGAAGTCATCACGGCCGATGAGCCCTTGCCTGACAGCCAGAGCCTGCTGGCTTTCGCGCGCAGCCAGGGTCTGGACGACGCCATGATTCACACGCTGTTCCCGTCCGCTCTTGCAGCGGCCCCGGCGGCTGGGTCGCCCCAAGCGACCGGTCTGTCTGCTTCTGGCGCTTCGCTCTCAGCCTTGCAGGCACCCATGCAAGCCCTTGGCCTGGCCTCGGCCGGGTTGATGTTCTCCGCCGGCAGCGCGCCTGCGGCCGAGCCCGAACTGGCGCACGCCACCCTGTCCGGGCTGGCGGCCCTGGCGCCCCAGGGCTTGCGCAAGCTCGACGTGCAACTCGGTGCCCCCCTGGTTACCCCCGGCACCGCCCCGTCGCCCGACACCGCGCAGAGCGCCATCGAGCGCGCCAGCGCCTCGGCCCAGACGGGCCAGCCCAGCCTGCAGGACGTGCTGCGCCTGAGCCTGCGTCCGCAGGAGCAGATCACCCAGCGCCTGGCCAGCCTGGCCGCCAGCGGCCAGCAGGCCGTCTGGGGCGAGGTGGCCGGATCACCCACCGGCGGGCCCGCCCTACCGCCCTCTGTCTTGAGCCTGGATCTGAGCGACCTGCCGCCCGGCCTGGCCGATGCCCTGGCCGCCGATGCCCTGGCCGCCGATGCCTTGCCCGATGAGCCGGCCAGCGAGGCCCCGCCATCCTCCCAACCCGGCCATGCCCTGGAGAGCTCGCGCAGCCAGGCTGGCGGTGGAACTGCCGCCATGAACACGCCCCAGACCAGCACCGCCGCCGAGCGGGCCGCTCAATATGAGCAACTGGCCCAGCGCCTGGGCCAGGCCCTGGGCGAGCGGCTGCAGGCGCAGATCGAACGGGGTGAATGGAAGGTGCGCATGCAGGTCGACCCGGCCTCGCTGGGCCGCATCGACATGGAGCTGGACATGCGCGCCAGTGGCCTGGAGGCGGTCTTCCGCAGCGACAACCAGGCCACCCGCGATCTGATTTCCCAGGGCCTGCCGCGTCTGCGGGAGAGCCTTGCGCAATCGGGCACGGCAGTTGCTAACGTTTGGGTACAAGGTGATTCCAGCCGGCAGTCTGGCGGAAATCCGACACCCTGGCGCGGCGCATCGGTGCCGGCCCGCCCTGACGACACGCTGGAGGAGGAAGCTCCCCTGGCCACGGTCCCGGCGGTACGCCCCCGGGTGGATGGAAGTGCCTGGGACATGCTGGCTTGAGGGCCGCCTGTCCACCGATGAATCGACCCTGAAGAGGTAAGACACCATGGCTGAACAAGTCGAAGCAGCAGCGGAAGAAGAAGGCAAGAAGCCGAAATCGAACCTGATCAAGATCATCCTGGCGGTGGTCGGCCTGATCGTGGTCATCGCGGGCACCGTGGTGGGCACCCTGTTTGCCGCGGGTTTCTTTAAACCAAAGCCTGCCACGCTGACGGCTGAAGAGCGCATCCAGCTCGGTCTGGAAGCGGCGCCGGGCGGTGGCGGCCAGGGCGATGGCAAGGACGGCAAGGGCAAGGACGGCAAGCCCGAGAAGATGGCCAAGAAGTCGCCCGATGCCCAGAAGTTCGACTTCAACTACCACCAGATGGACCGCGACTTTCTGGTCAACCTCACCGGCTCCAAGCGCGTGATGTCGCTGCAGGTGGCGGTGATGACCCGCTACGACCAGCGCGTCATCGACAACCTCAAGAAGCACGAGTTCGCGCTGCGCTCGGTGATGATGGACGTGATGCGCCAGAGCACCGAGGCCGATCTGGCCAAGCCCGAGTTCCGCGTGGAGCTGGGTAAAAAGCTGCGTGACGCCATGAACACCAAGCTGGAGTCCTTTGAGGACTTCGGTGGCGTCGAAGAAGTGTTCTTCACGTCCTTCATCGTCCAGTAACTATTCCGGTTCATTTCACATGGTTGATCAACTGTTGACCCCTGAAGAGCTGTCGGCCCTGGCCGAGGGCATCAGTGACGGCAGCATCGCTGTCGACACCGGGTACAACACGTCCATGCGCGTGCGCAAGCACGACCTGGCCAGTGAGGACTCCAGCCTGGGCGTGAACGTCGCCTCGGTGGACATGATCAACGAGCGCTTCGTGCGCCAGTTCCGCCTGGGCCTGCTGGAGATGCTGCGTTCGAGCCCACGCGTCTCGCCCAACCGGGTGCAGATTTCGCGTTTTGGCGATTACCTTAAACAGCTGCAGGCGCCGCTGTCGGTGAACATGATCCGCATGAACCCGCTGCGCGGCTTCTCGATCGTGGTGATCGACCCGGTGGTGGTGTTCAGCTCGCTCGACAGCTTCTTCGGCGGCTTTGGCCGCGGGGTGGGGCAGTTGCCGCCCACGCGCCTGTTCACACCCACCGAGAGCCGGATCATCAACATGATCCTGGACGTGTTCTTCCGCTCGCTCAAGGACGCCTGGTCGCCCATCATGGAGATCGACTTCGAGCTGGTGAGCTCGGAGATCAACCCACAGTTTGCGCAGATCGCTGACGAGAACGACCTGGTGATCCTCACCCGCTTCGAGGTCGAGGCCGGGCCCGCCACGCAGGGTTTCATTGACCTGGTCTATCCCTACTCCTCGCTCAAGCCCGTGCGTGAACTGCTGCGCAGCCGCGTGCAGACCGGCGACGGCAACGAGGAATCCGACAACCAGTGGCGCACCGACCTCGGCGACGCCGTCAACAACGCCAGCCTCGAGGCGCGTGTGGTGCTGGGCGACATCGCCACCAGCCTGGGCGCCATCGAGGCCCTGCAGCCCGGCGACGTGCTGTTCTTCAAGAAACCCGAGCTGGCCCGCATGCTGGTCAGCGACGTTCCGGCCTTCGATGTGCAGGTCGGCCAGCTGGGCAGCCAGACGGCCGTGCAAATTGAACGCGCCGTGATCCCCGGTATGCAATGACTTTTCAGGACCTCAGACCATGACTGACCCCTCTCTTTCCAACGACATGGCCGACGCTCAGATCAACCCTGAGGTGATGCAGAACATCTCGGTGACCTTGTCGGTCGAGGTGGGCCGCGCCCTGATCAAGATCCGTGACCTCATGCGCCTGAGCCAGGGCAGCGTGGTCGAGCTCGACCACATTGCCGGCGAACCGCTGGACCTGCTGGTCAACAAGACCGTGGTGGCCCAGGGCGAGGTGGTGCTGGTCAACGACCGCTACGGCATTCGCCTGACCCGCGTGGTCCCGGCATCCGAGCGCATGAAAAACCTCTGAGCATCGGCAGCCTTCCATGGAATTCCTGCGTATTTTTGCCAGTCTGGTGCTGGTCTTCGGCCTGCTCGGTGGCCTGCTCTGGGGCCTCAAACGCCTGCAGCTGCGCATCCAGCCCGGCCAGCCGGGCCGGCGCTTGCAGGTGCTGGAGACCACGAGCGTGGGCCCGCGCCAGAAGTTGGCGCTGGTGCGCGTGGGTACCCAGGAACTGCTGGTGGGCGTCTCGCCCGGGCATATGACGGCGCTGGGCCAATGGACGGTCGCCGAAGGTGATACGCCGGCCGACCACGGCCAAGCGCTGCGCGCACTGGCCCAGGAGCTGCGCCATGAGCACTAAACACTGGCGCGGAGCCGCGCTCGGCCTTTTCTTGCTGGTCGCCCTGGTGCTGCCCGAGGCCGTGTGGGCCCAGGGCCTGCCCATGCTGACGACCACCCAGGGCCCCAGGGGCACGCAGTACAGCATCACGCTGCAGCTGCTGGCCCTGATGACGGTCCTCACCCTGCTGCCTTCGCTGCTGCTGATGATGACCTCGTTTGTGCGCATCATCATCGTCATGTCGCTGCTGCGCCAGGCGCTGGGCACCGGCCAGACGCCGCCCAACGTGGTGCTGGTGGGCCTGGCGCTGTTTCTGTCACTCTTCATCATGCAGCCGGTGCTCAATGACGTGTACCAGAGCGCCGTGGTGCCTTTCCTGGACAACCGCGTGAGCCTCGAGCAGGCCCTGGCGTCGGCCGAAAAGCCCATCCGCGAGTTCATGATGCGCCAGACCCGGGGCGACGACATTGCCCTGTTCATGCAGATCGCCCGCAAAGGCGAGCCTATGGATGCCGCCTCTGTCCCCTTCACCACCCTGGTGCCGGCCTTTCTGACTTCTGAGCTCAAGAGCGCCTTCACCATCGGCTTTCTGATCTACATCCCCTTCATCGTCATCGACCTGATCGTCGCCAGCGTGCTCATGTCCATGGGCATGATGATGCTCTCGCCCATGATGATCTCCATGCCCTTCAAGCTGATGCTGTTTGTGCTGGTCGACGGCTGGGGCCTGATCATGGGTTCGCTCGCTGCGAGCTTCGTTACCTGAGCACCGAGTCACCATGGATACCTCTGCTGTTGTCGAACTCGCCACCCAGGCCCTGTGGATCACGGTGCTGGTCTCGGCCCCCCTGCTGGCCGTGGCCCTGTTCGTCGGCCTGGTGGTCGGCATCATCCAGGCCGCCACCTCCGTCAACGAAGCCACGCTGAGCTTCATCCCCAAGCTGCTGGTCATGGCGCTGACCCTGGCAGTCGTGGGCAGCTGGCAGATCACCACCCTGGTGGACTACACCCGCTCCCTGTTCCAGCGCATCCCGTCGCTGTTCACCTGAGGTCCGCACGCCGTGATCTCGGTCGCCGCCATCGACATCGTCGAGCACTTCTTTGCCTTGCTGTGGCCCATGCTGCGGCTGTCGGCACTGCTGATTGCGGCCCCTGTGTTTTCGCTGCCGGCCCTGACGGTGCGCCTGCGCATCGTGGTGGCGCTGGCACTGGCCATCATGGTCTATCCCATGTACGAGTGGCCCCGCATTGACCCGCTCTCACCCCAGGGTGTGCTCGAGGTCTTCAACCAAATTGGCATTGGCCTGGTCATGGGCCTGATCCTGCAGGTCGTCACTGCCGCCGTGGTGGTGGCCGGCCAGGCCATCTCCAACGCCATGGGCCTGTCCATGGCCACCTTGATCGACAGCAGCCTGGGCAACGTGCCCACCATCGCGCAGTTCCTTATCGTGATGTCCACGCTCATCTTCGTGGGCTTGGGTGGCCATGCCTTGCTCATTGGCCTGGTGGTCGAGAGTTTTGCCAGCCTGCCCGTGGGCAAGCCCCTCTTGGTGGCCGAGGCCTGGCCGCAGCTCTTGGCCTGGAGTTCCATGGTTTTTCTGGGGGCGCTCCTCATTGCATTGCCGGTGATGGTGACACTGCTGTTCATCACCATCGGCATTGGTGTCATCACGCGCGCCGCGCCCAGTCTGAATATTTTTTCCGTGGGTCTGCCGGCCACCATCGTGCTGGGCTTTGGGGTCCTGATCATGGCCATGGGGGGCATTGGCTCGCGCATCCAGGGCTTGTGGACCCAGGCCCTGACCCAGGTGCGCGTGTTGGTGGGTCTGGGCTGAAGGGGCTGTGAATGTCTGAGCAGAGTTCCGAAAAGACCGAACAACCGACCGCGCGGCGCCTGCGCAAGGCCCGCGAGGAGGGCGATGTCGCCCGCAGCATGGAGTTGCCTGCCGCGGCCGTGATGATCGCCGCCTGCGCCGCGATCCTGTTCATGGGCAGTTGGTGGGTGGCTACGATGTCGCGCCAGATGACGGCCGGTTTTTCCTTTGACCGCAAGGCCTTGGACACCCCGTCCCTGCTGCCGGCGATCTTCTTCCATGCGGTCGGTGAAGGCCTGCTGATCGTCCTGCCCGTGCTGCTCATCACCGCCGTGGTGGCCATTGCCGCCTCGGGTGTGACCGGCGGCTTTCATTTCGCGGCCAAGTCCTTCATGCCCAACTGGCAAAAGCTCAGCCCCGTCAGCGGCTTCAAGCGCATGTTCGGCACGCATGCTCTGGTCGAGCTGCTCAAGGCGATTGCCAAGTTCGCGGTCGTCTCGGTGGTGCTTTGGGCCCTGGTGAACAAGCACATGACCGAGCTCTTGATGCTCGGCGGCATGGGCCTGGAGCCGGCCCTGGGCGCGGCCGGCCGCCTGATCACCGAGTCCGCCCTTTGGCTCACCCTCAGCCTGGTGTTCATTGCCCTGGTCGATGCGCCCTACCAAAAGTGGAGCTACATCAAGAAGCTGCGCATGACCAAGCAGGAGATCAAGGACGAGATGAAGGACATGGAGGGCCGGCCTGAGGTCAAGCAGCAGATCCGCCGCCGCCAGCGTGAGATGAGCAATGCCCGCATGATGTCCAAGATCAAGGACGCCGACGTGGTCATCACCAACCCAGAACACTTTGCCGTGGCGCTGGCCTACGACCCCACCTCCGACGGCGCGCCCATCCTGCTGGCCAAGGGCGCTGACCACATTGCCGCCCGCATCCGCGAAGAGGCCCGCACCCACGGCGTGGAAATGTTCTCCTCGCCGCAGCTGGCCCGTGCGCTGTACTTCACCACCGAGGTCGATCACCCGATCCCCGAGGCGCTGTACCACGCGGTGGCGCCCGTCATCGCTTATGTGTTTGGCCTGGCCAACGTGCGCCCCGGCGCGCCGCCCATGGCCAAGCCCGACCCGCAGGTGCCTGCGTCCATGCGCTTTGACGCCAACGGCCAGCTCGTCTCATGAACCTTCGCGCCGAACTCGCCCTGAATCGGTCCGCCCATGGCCAGCCCATGCCCGGCCTGTTCTTCCGCCCGGACGACGCGGTCCGCCTGGAGGGCTGTCTCTCGTCCCTCCTCTGGGAAGGCCGCAGCCTGGCGCTGTCCAGTGCCAACGAGGCCCTCCTCGACCACTATGCCCAATGGCTGGTGAGCCGCTTGCGCCTTCGGGCCAGCTGCCCAGTCGAGACCTACTTTCCGTCCAGCACGCAGACCATGCTCAGCCGCTTCGACGAGCAGATGGCCCGCCTGACCCTGCAGGAGTCGCTGAGCGACATCCACCAGGCCTCGCCCCAGCGCATCTGGCTGGTTCACGACGCGGGCGCGCTGGCCGACCACGAACTGCAATTGCTTGCCCGGCTGGTGGGCCAGTTTCCCGGTGCCGGCATCCGCGTGGTGCTGCTGGGCGCCGGCCTGCGCGGCCAACAGGCCATGGCCGTCCCCGGGCGACGCTTTCTGCGCTGGGACATCGACATTCCCAACCCCGAAGAGGCCCAGGCCATGCGCCTGCGGGCCCGCGCCGAGGGCTGCGAACACCAGGTCGCCGAGCTGCTGCGCCATGTCCAGCCGCTGCAGCCCCTGCCTGCGCGCAGGCCCGAGCCCCAGCGGTGGTTCCGCGCCTTTGGCCGCTTTGGCCGCTTTGGCCCCCTAAGCCTCGCTCGCACCTCGCGCGCCGCCTGGTGGTGCGGCGGCCTGCTGGGTTCTGCGGCCCTGCTGACTGCGGCGGCATTCTGGCTGGGCCTGGCCCCCGGTCTGACCTGGCCCCCTCTGGAGAGCCTGCGGTCACCCGCCCATGCGGCCCCGGCGGCCTTGCCCACCGAGCCGCGCGTGCGCGGAGAGCAACGCACATGAAAGAGCCCTATATCGTTCGTGGCGACCAGCCGCACCAGGTGTCCATGAGCGAAGGCTCGCACACGGCGGCCACCAAGAGTTCGGACCCCAATGGCCCGTCGGTGCGCAAGACCCTGGCGGGCGAGACGCCGCCCGAGAAAAAGGCCAAGCCGCCGGCAGCGCCTGCGGTTCCGCCCCCCGTCGCGGCCCCGCCCAAGCCCGAGGCCGTGACCTATGAGCGGGCCGTGGCCGCCCCCAAAGACGAGATCCAACAAGCCCCTGAAGCCCGGCCTGCCGAGGCCAAACCCAAGGGCGAGGTGTTCGAACGCAGCTTGCACGATGAGGCACCGGCCCAGGCTGCGCCCACCGACCAGGCCTTGCAGGCCCAAGACGGTTCGGGCCAGGCCTCCGAACGGGCGCTGCAGGACGGCCGTCTGGCTGTGCCCGATGGCCGCTCAGCGCAGGACGAGGACGCCCACAGCGCCGTGCTCGATCCCGCCGATGCCGGCCGTTTTGTGGCCGCGCCCGATGGCTGGCCAGTGACCGAGAACATCCAGAAGCTGGACGCCGCCGACGCCGCCGCCGAGGACCCTGTCTTGAAGGCCTCCGCAGGCCAGCCGGATGCGGAGAACATCCAAAAGCTCGATGCGGGCGGATCGCCACCCGAGAACATCCAGCACGTGCCCGTGGGCAGCGAGGACCGGGACAACATCCAACAGGCCGATGCCGGCGAGCCCCTGGGCGAGAACATCCAGCAGGTGCCCCTGGGGCAGGAGCAGGCCGAGAACATCCAGACAGGGGAGGGCGGTGGCGGGCTTGAGGAGAACATCCAGCAAGTGCCGCTGGGTGATGAGCCGGAACCGAACCTCCAGAAAGCCGATGCCGGCCCAGGCCCTGAGGACAACATCCAGCAGGTGCCCACCGGCCAGGACGCGGACGAGAACATCCAGAAAGCCAGTGAAGGTGCGCCTGAGGACAACATCCAGCAGGCGTCCGCAGGCCAAGGCCCGGACGAGAACATTCAGCAGGTGCCCACCGGCCAGGGCGTGGATGAGAACATCCAGCAGGTCACAGAAGACGCACCTCAAGACAACATTCAGCAGCTGCCCACTGGTCAGGGCGTGGATGAGAACATCCAGCAGGTCACAGAAGACGCACCTCAAGACAACATTCAGCAGCTGCCCACTGGTCAGGGCGTGGATGAGAACATCCAGCAGG
>CANGYC010000028.1 GCA_947457975.1 Comamonadaceae bacterium
GAGCTGCGCCACCGAACGCAACTCTTGCGCCGTGGTCGTGGGCAAACCAAAGAACTCCAGGTAGGCCGGGATCTGCTCAAACAGCATGTCCGAGCCAATCTGCACCCGGCAGCCGCGCGCCTGGGCGGCGGAGAGAAAAGCCGTCATGTCGGTGCGCATGACCACTTCGCCCACGAAGGTAGAGGCGTCCAGGCGCGAGACATCCACGGGCAGCGGGTCGCCCTCGTTCATGCCCAGAGGCGTGGCGTTGACCACCAGGTCGAAGCCGGCCGGGTCCTTGCTACCGGTGCTCACCTGCAGCTGCGGGTAATGCTTCTTCAAACGTTCACCCAGAGCCACGCTGGAGGCGGTGTTCAGGTCATAGAGCGCCAGGGCCGCGACGCCTGCACCGGCGAGCGAGGCCGCAATCGCACAACCCACGCCGCCCGAGCCCACGACCAGCGCGCGTGCGCCCTGCAGCTTCAAGCCCTTGCGCTGCACACCGCGCACAAAACCTTCACCATCAAACATATCGGCCTGCAACTGGCCCAGCGGGCCCAGACGTACGGCATTGGCCGCCCCTGCAATGGCGGCGGCCGGCAGCACCTCGTCGACCAGCCCCACGGTGGTGACCTTGTGCGGCATGGTGATCAGCGCGCCTTGGGTGTTGCCCAGCTTAAAAAGCGAACGCAGCAGGGCCTCGAAGTTGTCCGGCTGGCAGGCCATGGGCACCACCAGCGCGTTGATGCCATGCGATGCGAAATACGGGTTGTAAATCAGCGGCGCTTTGAAGGAATGCGTGGGGTAGCCGATGTGCGGAATGATGACCGTGTGGCCATTGATGATCATGCACTGGCCTTGATGTGAGAGACGGCCGCACGCAGTGCCAGCAGGTAGCTGTCGACGCCAAAGCCGGCAATCTGGCCCTTGGCAATGGGCGCGATCACCGAGTGGTGACGGAACTCCTCGCGCGCATGGATGTTGGACATGTGCACCTCGAAGATGGGGCACTTGAGGATGGCCAGCGCATCGCGGACGGCATAGCTGTAGTGCGTCCAAGCGCCGGCATTGATGAGCACAGCCGCCGTGCCATCGGTGTGGGCAGCATGGATGCGCTCGCACATGGCGCCTTCGAAGTTGGTCTGGAAGTTATCGACCTGGGCGCCCAGCTCACGGCCCAGGGCCACCAGCTGCTGGTTGATTTGCTCGAGCGTGATGGTGCCGTACTGAGCCGGGTCACGCTTGCCGAACATGTTGAGGTTCACGCCGTTGAGCACGAGGATGTTCATGGAAGGCTCCTTGTTGGAATCGGTTGAGGTTCAGTCGAGCTCGACGACGCGCCCAGTGCGGGCCGCTTCGGCAATGGCCTCGGTCACGCACAGATTCTGCATCCCATCGCGGGCGCTCACCAGCGGCTCGGCCTGGCCCCGGATGACCTGCACAAAATGCGCCATCTGGCGCTGCAGCGGATCCTCGCGCACCAGGTCCACCCGGCCCTCCTCGAAGGGCTTCCACCAGGAGCTCTCTTCGGGGCCGGGGTAGGTCTTCAGGCGCATGGTGGGCACCGACAGGCTGCCCAGCGTGCCGGTGACCACATAGCAGTCTTCGTCGGCGTAGCTGGGATAGGCCTTGTTCTCCTGGCTGGTCTGCTCCCAGCTGCGGGCGCAGGCGGCGGTGTCGGAGAGCAGGAAACTGCCCAGCGCACCGCTGGCAAACCGCAGGTTGATGCTCACCGTGTCTTCCACCGCAAAGCCGCGCACCGCGTTCGAGGCAAAGGCCTGCACCGCCACGATGTCACCGCAGAGCATGCGCAGGTTGTGCACCTCGTGAATCATGTTGATCAGGATGGGGCCGCCGCCGGGCTGGGTGCGCCAGGGGCCGTCGGCAAAGTAGTGGTCGGGCTTGAAAAACGCGGCGCTGCCCATCACGGCCACCAGCCGACCGAGCTGGCCGCTTTGGACCACCTCACGCGCCCGGGCCATGAGAGGGCTGTGTGCCCGGTGGTGGCCAATGAGCACCCGCGCCGTGGCGCTGCCGGCTGCGCGCACCAGCTGCTCGGCCTCGGCCACGGTGGGGGCGATCGGTTTTTCCACCAACACACTCACGCCCGCCGCCAGGCATTGCAGCGCCTGCGGCACATGCAGCGCATTGGGTGTGGCCAGGATCACGCCATCCGGCCGGTCGTGTGCGAGCAAGGCCTCCAGGGCCGTGAAGTGCGGCACGCCCTGCTGAGCGGCCAGCTCGGCGGCGGCCGGCGCAGGATCGACCACCGCGCACAGACGGGCGTCGGTGCGGCGGGTGAGCAGATCGATGTGGGTGCGGCCGATCAGGCCAGCCCCCGCCACCGCCAGGCGAAGTGCGTTCATGGTCATCTTGGTCGCCCCAGGCCGGCTGCCTCAGGGCAGGCCGGCCTCGGCAGGACGGCTTATTTACGCACCTTGGCCAGCGTGTTCTGCACCTCTTTGAGCAGGTCCTGGCCGACGTTGACGCCGTACTTGGCCGTGACCGGGCGCATCTTGTCGCGCAACTTGCCAGACTCGGCGGCCGACAGCTCGGTGACCTGCATGCCGTTCTTCTTCATGTTGTCCAGCGCGGCTGCCACCTGACCACGGGCCTGCTGGCGCTGGAACTTGGCTGCTTCCTGGGCGGCATCTTGCAGGATCTTCTTTTGCGCAGCGTCCAGGGTGTCCCAGAACTTCTTGCTGATCACCACCGACTGCGGGTTGTACTGGTGGTTGGACAGCACCACGTGCTTCTGTACCTCGAAGAACTTGTTGGCATTGATCACGGTGACCGGGTTTTCCTGGCCGTCAATGGCTTTTTGCTCCAACGCGCCATACACCTCGGGGAAGGGCAGCGGCGTGGGGTTGGCGCCCAGGGCACGCACCCAGTCCACGTTGATGGGGTTGGGAATCACGCGCAGCTTCAGGCCTTCGAGGTCTTCGGCCTTGGTGATGGGGCGGCGGCTGTTGGTGATGTTGCGAAAGCCCAGCTCGAAGTAGGCCAAGCCCACCAAGCCTTTGTCCTGCAGCTTGTCATGCAGCTGCTTGCCGATGGGGCCGTCGATGATCAGCTCGGCCTCTTTCTCGTTGTTGAACAGGAAAGGGAAGTCATAGATGGCGAATTCCTTGACCTGGCTGGCGAAGATGCCGGAGTTCATGGAAGCCATCTCGAGCGTGCCGCCCTGGATGGCCGAGACATTGGCCTGATCGCTGCCCAGCGTGCCGCCGGGAAAGAGGTTGACCTTGATCTTGCCGCCGCTCTTGGCCTGCACGATCTCGGCAAACTTCTCCATGCCCATCACGATGGGATGGCCCTTGGGGTTTTGCGTGGCGAACTTGATGGTCTTGTCCTGGGCCTGCGCCAGGGGGACGAAGGCCGCTACGGCCAGGGCGGCCGCCAGGGCCTTGAGGGTCATGCGTTTCATGGTGTCTCCTGCGAACAGTACGCGTTGAACAGTTGGCTGTGCGCGGCGTACCAGACACGCACCACCAGGGATAGAAAATCAGTGGTAGAGCCAGCGGGCCGGCACCATCACCAGCTCGGGGAACAGCACCAGCAAAAACATCACCAGCATCTGCACGGCCATGAAGGGCAGCACACCGCGCGTGACATCGTCCATGCGCATGCGGCCCACGCCGGCCACCACATTGAGGACGGTGCCCACGGGCGGTGTGACCAGGCCGATGGAGTTGTTGATGATGAACAGCACGCCAAAGTACACCGGGTCAATGCCAGCGGCTTTGACCAGCGGCATCAGCACCGGCGTGAGGATCAGGATGGTGGGCGTCATGTCCATGGCCGTGCCCACGATGATCACCAGCACCATGATGGCCGCCATCAGCAGCTTGGGGTTGTCCAGCAGAGGCTGCAGCAGCTCGATCACCTGGTTGGGCAGGTTGGCCACCGTGATCATCCAGGCCGAGACCATGGCCGCGGCCACCAGGAACATGACCACCGAGGTGGTCTTGGCCGAGGCAATGAACACGTCAATCAGCTGATTCCAGCGCAGCTCGCGGTAGACCACCGTGGCCACGAAGAGGGCGTACACAGCGGCCACCACCGCCGCCTCGGTGGGGGTGAACACACCCATGCGCAGACCCACCAGAATGATGACCGGCAGCATCAGGGCCCAGGTGGCGCGCCGCAGCGCCTTCCAGACCTCGCTGGCCGGCTGGCGCGGCGGGGGCGCAAGCTGCTCTTTTCGGGTGAGCCACCACCAGGTGAACCACAGGCCGGCACCCAGGAGCAGGCCCGGGAAGATGCCCGCCAGGAACAGCTTGCTGATGGAGACATTGGCGGCCACGCCAAAGATCACAAAGCCGATGGAGGGCGGAATGATGGGGCCGATCACGCCGCAGGCCGCAATCAGGCCTGCGCTGCGCGACTTGTCGTGGCCGGCTTTGATCATCATGGGCAGCAGCAGCGCCGTCAGCGCCGCCGCATCGGCCACGGCCGAGCCCGAGAGGGCCGAGAGCAGACAGGCCGCCAGGATGGTCACATAGCCCAGGCCGCCACGGATGTGGCCCACCAGGGCCATGGCGAAATCAACGATGCGGCGCGACAGGCCGCCGGTGTTCATGATCTCGCCGGCCAGCATGAAGAAAGGCACGGCCAGCAGCGGGAAGCTGTTGGCGCCCTCGATCACGTTCTGCGCCAGGATCTGCGCATCGAACATGTCCATGTGCCACATGAGGGCCGCGCCGCACAGCAGCAGCGAGAAGGCAATCGGGATGCCCAGGGCCATGGCCCCCAGCAAAGCCCCAAGAAAGACGGCGATCGTCATGTTGGCGGTCTTACTTGAGTGGAGCAGGCACGATGACCGGCTCTTCTTCGGATTCGCGCACGCCGATGAGTTCGGCCTCGCTGAGCTGGCCGGTGACCAGGCGCCAGAGCCTGTGCACCAGGATCAGGGCCACCGAGACCGAAGTGACCAGGCCGCAGGCATAGAAGATGCCCATGGAGACCTCCATCACCGCGCTGGTGGACGTGAGGTTGATCAGGGTCTGCTCATACGCGCCCTTGAAAAGCAGCCAGCAGACAAACAGCATCAGCAGGTGGCCGAGCACAAAGCACAGCTTCTTGCCGGCCCGTGGCAGGCGCGAGACCAGGGTGTCTGAACCCAGGTGCGAGCCTTCGCGCATGGCCACCACGGCGCCTAAGAAGGTCATCCACACAAACAGCCAGCGCGAGAGCTCTTCCGACATGGTGATGCCGGAGCTGAAGGCATAGCGCAGCACCACGTTGGTGAAGACCAGCACCACCATGAGCGCCAGCCCCAGGGCCATGAGCCAGGACAGGAGGCGGCAGTAGCCGCCGATCAAACGGTCAAGCACGAAGAACCCTTCGGAAGTGCGTCCACGACAGAATGTACCAACTGGTTAGTTTACGACGGGACCGTAGAAACCCTGAGCCCCGAACGCGGCTCAGCGCCGCACGAAGCGCACCACCATCTCGGCCACGTTGGCGCGGCGCAGGGCGCGGGCGGCCGGGGTGGAGAGATCGCGCTTGAAGATCTGCCCGAAGCTGTATTGGTTGGAGACATTGAAGAAGGCCAGCGCCGAGATGGAGGCATGGATGTCCACCGGGTCCAGGCCCTCGCGAAACACGCCCTCGGCCACGCCGCGCACATACAACCGCTCGATGGCCGAGATGGCAGGCACATTGAGCTCCTGGATGATCTGGCTCTGCGCCAGGAACTTGCCGCGGGCGATGTTCTCGTTCATCACGATGCGGATGTAGTCCTCGTGGGAGCCGTGGTGGTCGAAGGTGAACTCCGCCAGGCGGCGCAGCGCCTCCTCGGGGGGCAGGTTGTCCAGGGTCAGCTCGGACTCGATGCGGCGCATCTCGCGGTAGCTGTGCTCCAGCACGGCCAGGTACAGGCCTTCCTTGCTGCCGAAGTAGTAATAGATCATGCGCTTGCTGGTGCGCGTGGCGGCGGCGATCTCGTCAATGCGCGCACCGCTCAGACCCTTGTCGGCAAACTCACGCAAGGCCACCTCGAGCATGCCGGCCATGGTGCGCTCGGGATCGTTGGTGCGCGAGGCCGCAGCCGGAGGCTTGGCCGGCGCGCGCGCAGAATGTACCGTCTGGTTCATTTCGCCAGTATAGGAGTGCTGCGGCCGACCGCGCTCAGCACCGTTGACGAAATCGATCGCGGTGACCGAGGCCTTTTCGATAGTCCGCAGCATCGAGGTCTTCGGCCCGCAGGAAAGCTCTGGGCCAACCCTAGGGGATATCCCGGCCTTGCAGGGTCACAGCCCTCCCCCCATCATGGGCCACATGGAAGCGCGTGCGAATCCTCCTCCGAACGATGCAGTGCATCACCATCTGGTGCCGGTGCAATCCTTTGCAGACGGCATCGTCGGGCCGCGCTTTGGAATCCGCTCGCAAAAAATGGCCGCCGGCGACCGGCGCCTGCACCGGCACGATTACTTCGAAATCCTGTTTTTCGTCTCCAGTGGAGCGCAGCAGCGCATCTACTTGCGCGACTACCTGAGCCGGCGAGGCAGCATCTTCTTTGTCTCGCCCATGACGCCGCACCAGCCGCGTTTCGGCCCGGACGACGTGTGTTACGTCATCTACTTCGACCTGGGTTTCATGCACCGCGAACTGACGGGTCTGCCGTCGGTGTCGCGGGACACCACGTCGCGCGTACCGGAACTCATGCCCTTTCTGTACCAGCAGGACATCGACTTTGCCTTGTCCGAGGCACAGGTCGAGCTGCTGCAGCAATTGTGCGAACGCATGCTGCGCGAGCAGCAGGAGCCGCGCATGTGCTCGCAGGAAGTCATCCGCGCCAACCTGATCCTGCTGCTGTCAGAGGTCAGCCAAAGCTATGAGCCGGAGATCAGCGCGCTCCTGCGCCGGCGCCCCGTGGTGACCAGCGGAGAGCGGCATGTGCAGCGAGCGCTGGACTTCATCGAGCGTCACCTTGCGGAAAAACTCACGCTGTCTCAGGCGGCCGAGGCGGCCGCGGTGTCGCCTAATTACCTGGCGACACTGCTGCGCCGGGAGACCGGACAGACCTTCGTGGATCTTGTCACGGCCCGGCGTATGAATCGTGCGTGTGAGCTGCTGTCCTACACCCGGCTTCGCATCTCCCAGGTGGGCGATGCCGTGGGGTTTTTCGATGTCGACTATTTCTGTCGCCGCTTCAAGCAGATCATGGGCAGCACGCCCATGGAATACCGGGCGGCACACCGCCTGGTGCAAGTCAACGAATAAGCCCATGCAGGTGCCACGGCGGCCCATGTCGGTGAATTCTCCAGCAGCTACATAACTGTTTCCAGTCGCGCCCGCGCAAGTGCGGGCCAAATGGCGGTTTGACCCGAACCCGAAAGGATGTCGCGTGCAAGCCGCTTCCCCTCCCGACTGGCGCCAACTGCGCCATCTGTCCCTGCGCATCCAGCTCAATGCCGTGCGCATGGTGTCCATTCAAGGCTTTGGCTACTTCGGCCAGGCGCTGTCTGCCGCCGAAATCTTTGCGGTGCTCTATGGCGCGGGCGTGCTGCGACCCGGCCACGACCGCTTCGTGCTCTCGCCCGGGCATTACGCGGTGGTGCTGTTTGCCGCGGCCGCCGAGCTGGGGCTGATTGATCGCGAGGAGATGGCGTCCTATGGCCTGGACGGCGCGCTTCTGGAGGCCATCAGCACAGAAAGAACCCCCATGGTGGACCTGACCTGCGGCTCGCTGGGCCAAGGACTATCGGGCGGCATTGGTCTGGCGCTCGCCGCACGGCTGGCCGGTGACGGTCGCAACACCTACGCCTTCCTCAGTGACGGCGAGATGGAGGAGGGGCAGGTCTGGGAAGCGGCCATGTTCGCATCCCACCATGGCCTGGACAATCTGACCGTGCTGATCGATGCCAACGACTCGCAGGTAGACGGCCCGGTCACCTTTGTGACCACCATTGAGCCGCTGGCCGACAAGTGGCGCGCCTTCGGCTGGGAGGTGTTCGACCTGGACGGACACGATCTGCAGGCGCTGCACCAGGCGATGACCGCACCCCGCCGAAACAGGCCGCGCGTGCTGATCTGCCGCACTCAAATCCTGGCGCGCATCAAGGCACTGCCCCCGAGCACTGACGCCCACTTCGTGAAACTGGACCCGGCGATGACCGCCGCCATCGAAGCAGAACTGGAGGCCCAGCTTGCGTAAGCCCCCCTACGACATCGTCCTCAAGCCCTATGGCAAGGCCTTGCTGGATCTGGCGGCGCGCCGGCCCGAGGTGCTGTGCCTGGGCGCCGACCTGACACGACAGACCGAAACCGACCTGATTCGCGATCAGATGCCCGAGCGCTTCATCAACGTGGGCATGGCCGAGGCCAATATGATCGGCATCGCGGGAGGACTAGCTCGCGCCGGCCACACGGTCTTCGTGAACAGCTTCGGCGTGTTCTGCACACGGCGCTGCTATGACCAGATTGCCATGGCGCTGGCCTATCCCAAACTCAACGTCAAAATCGCCGGCTTCATGCCCGGTGTCTCCAGCCCCGGCGGCCCCAGCCACCAGGCTATTGACGACCTGGCACTGATGCGTGCGCTGCCGAACATGACTGTGTTCGACCTGTCCGATGCCACAGAGATCTCGCAGGCCGTCAACGTGGCCGCCGAGATCCAGGGTCCGGTGTACCTGCGGCTCAAAAGGGGCGAGATCCCGGTGATCTTCGGACAGGACCACGTCTTCGACGGCCGCCGTGCCCACGTGCTGGCGCGGGGCTCGGACCTGTGCCTGGTCGCCTCCGGAATGATGGTGCCGGCCACCCTGGCCGCCGCCGAGGTGCTAGAGCGTGAAGGCCTGAGCGTGGCTGTGGTCAATTCGCCGGTGGTCAAGCCACTGGATGCACGCACCATCATCGAAGCGGCCCGCACCACACAGGTGGTGGTGACTGCCGAAAACCACTCGGTAATGGGCGGCCTGGGCAGCGCGGTGGCCGAAGCCATGGCTGAAGCCGGACTGGGCGCGCGTCTGGTGCGCATCGGTCTGCAGGATTGCTTTGCCGAGTCGGGAAGCCGGGAGTTCCTGTTCGAGAAATACGGCCTGAGTGTGCAGGCCATCATTGACGCGGCCTGGCACGCGCTGCGGCCAGGCACGCCCGTCCCGAAGGCGCCCCCTCAGGTGAGCGAACCTGGAACCTATGCCCCCGTCTGACTGCCTGCAAACTCATCACAAAAGGAGCAAAACCCATGTCCCTGCAGAAGTTCCCACCCATGCCCACGTTCGAAGAAACCAAGGAACGTTTCAAGGATTTCTTCAAGCTCTCGCGCCGCCCTGATGGCGTGGTGCTGGCCGAAGCACACACCCTGGGCGGGCCCATCCAGCTGAGCGTGGAAAACCACCGCGCCCTGGGCCTGATGCTCAAGGCCATTGGCGGCGATCCTGACAACGAGATCCTGATCCTGACTGGCTCCGGCCAGGAGTTCATGATGGACGCCGACCCCAACGGCTTCAAGCTCGAGGAAGAGGACATGCCCTACTGGGCCTATGAATACGCCTACAAGGACGGGCGCATCAACGTCAGCGCGCTGGTCAATGACCTGGAAATTCCCACCATCGGTGTGCTCAACGGCCCGGGCTTTCACACCGAGATCTGCCTGATGTGTGACATCAGCATTTGCGCCGACGACGCCACCATCTACGACCTGCACTACGACATCGGCTCGGTCCCAGGTGACGGTATCCACACCTGCTTTCAGACCTTGCTGGGCGTCAAGCGGGCGGCATACGCGCTGCTCACCGGTGAGGCCATCACGCCGCAAAAGGCGCTGGAGTGGGGCATGGTCAACGAGGTGCTGCCACGCGATCAGCTGATCAACCGCGCCTTCAAGATCGCAGACCACATCATGACTCAACCGCGCACCACGCGCCGGCTGACCACGCAGATCGTGCGCCGGCCCTGGCGCCAAGCGGTCACCGACAGCCTGGACGGCGGTTTTGGCATCCAGATGTTTGGCCATCTGGCCAAGCTCAAGGGCGTGCACGGCAAACAGCACATCGCTGATGTGGTGGATTACGTGCGCAAAGGCAAACGCAACAACTTCGATAAGTGAGTGCAGAAATGGGCCAGAACGTGACCGTGAAAGAGTTGGGCCACATCGGCTGGCTCGGGATAGGCAACATGGGGTTGGCCATGGCGCGCCGCCTGGCCGATGCCGGTGCGCACCTGAGCGTCTACAACCGTTCGCCTGAAAAAGCCGAACCCCTGCGCGCCCACGGCGCGCAGGTGGCGCGCTCGCTGCAGGACCTGGCCGGCTGCGACATCATCGTCACCATGCTGGCCACAGGCGATGTGGTCGAGGACCTGTTGCTGGGTAACGCGGGCCTGCTGAGCCAGTCTGGGGGGAAGAAGCCGAAGGTCGTGATCGACTGCTCCAGCATCTCGGTGGAGACCTCCTCGTCCATCCGCGCGCGCCTGGCTACCATGGGTGTGGCTTTCATTGCCGCACCCGTGAGCGGGAACCCCGAGGTGGTGGCCATGGGCAATTCCACCTTTGTCTGCTCTGGACCACCAGAGATGGTGGAGCGCCTCAAGCCCCTGTTCATGAGCGTAGGCAAGGCCGCCAGCTACGTGGGCGAAGGCGAGTTGGCGCGCGTGGCCAAAATCTGCCACAACGTCTGGCTCGGCGGCGTCAGCCAGACGCTGGCCGAGGTCTTGGTCCTGGGGCAAAAGGCCGGCCTGACGCGCGAGGCATTTCTCAATTTTCTGAACCAAAGCGCGATGGGCTCAGCCTTCACCAAGGGACGTACGCCCTCCTGGGTGGCCCTGGATGGTGCAGCCGGTTTTTCACCCTGGCTGATGCGCAAGGACATGGACCTGGGCTTGGACCTGGCCAAGTCGCTGGAGATGCCCATGCCCCTGTCCAACACCGCCAGGGATTTTCTGCAGGCACTGATCAATTCCGGCGACGCCGAGGCAGACTTCACGCAAGGACTGATGCAGTTGCAGGCGCGTGCTTCTGGCCTGCAAATGACACCGGAAAAAAGCGCAGGCGATCGCCACTGACGCTCAGCCTTCCCCTCTATCAGAAGAAAGTGGGCCGCCCGAGATGCTCGGGCGGCCCACACACGCCGAGTGCAAGACGGCCGCTCAATCCTGCGGCTTGATCCCCGCCGCCTTGACGATCTGCTCAGAGACCTTGAACTCCTGGGCTAGGAAGCTGCGGAATGCATCCACACTCATGGGCATGGGATCGGCACCGAGCTTTGCAAAGCGGTCCCTGACCTCTGGCGAGGCCAGTGCCGCCTGCACCTCCTGGTTTATCCGCGCGATGATGGGTGCGGGGGTCTTGGCCGGTGCAAAGAGCCCGATCCAGAGCGTGTAGGCCGAGTTCGGCACACCGGCTTCCTCGGTGGTAGGCAGATCCGGCAGCAGCGAGGAGCGCTCCTTGGAGCCGACCGCCAGGGCCTTGAGCTTGCGGTCCTTGACGGCGCCCATCACGGAAACGCCCGGTGCAAAAAACCAGTCGACTCGCCCGGCCATGGTCTCGGTCACGGCCTCGGGCGTGCCTTTGAAGGCGATGTGCTCCGCGCTCAGACCCGAGGCAATGCGGAACTTCTCGGAATTCATGTGCGTTCCGCTGCCCACACCGGCCGAGGCGTAATTGAGCTTGCCGGGTCTGGACCTGGCGGCAGCGAGCAATTCCTGCACTGAATTGACAGGTGACTGCGGACTGACGACCAGAATATTGGGCAGGCTGCCCAGGGTAGCGATGCCGACAAAATCGGTCGCACTGTCGTAGGGCAGATTGCGATAGAGATGCGGGTTGACGGTGTGCGCATTCGAATTGGCCAGCAAGGTATAGCCGTCGGGCTCGGCCTTGGCCACATGGGCTGCACCGATCGTGGTGCCCGCCCCAGCGCGGTTTTCAATCACCACCGGCTGGCCCAGCCGTGCCTGCATGCGTTCGGCCACGGCGCGTACCAGCACGTCGGTGGCACTGCCAGGGCTGATGGGTACGACGATCTTGATAGGTCGGTTTGGATAGGCCGCCTGACCTTGCGCGGACACGCCGGCAACGCCACCGGCAAGTACAAGACAAACCAGAAGTCGGGACATCTTCATGATGGTGCTCTCCTTGGGCTTACACAGTGCACGGGCAGGCGGTGCGCCAGTTGCCCGCATCGGAAATGATCAGGGGGTGCGGGTGGCTGGCCAGGGGCGTCTGCGGCGGCAGGCCCGCGCTCTTGGCATAGCGGCCATATTCCTTGAAAGGCAGCCAGTCCTGATTGATCCTGGGAGCCGGCAAAGCCAGCTTCTCATAAGCGCCTGCCCCATAGGCCACCCGACCACCGACCATGGTCATGACCGATTCGAGGTTGCGGATCTCGTCGACCGGCACGGTGAAGTAGTCGTCGGAGAGAAACAGCAGGTCGGCCAGCTTGCCCACTTCGAGGGTGCCCTTGAGATTCTCTTCGCGCGACATCCAGGCGCCGCGCTCGCTGTACATGCGCAGGGCGGTGGTACGGTCCAGCAGGTTGCGATCTCCTTGCAGCTTGGCGCCACCAAGGGTCTTGCCGGTGACCAGCCAGTGCACGCCCACCCAGGGGTTGTAGCTGGTGGCACGGTTGCCGTCGGTGCCAGCGGCGATCGGCAGACCCATTTCCATCATGCGCCGGATGGGGGGCGCATCGGCCGCAACCTGTGCGCCGTAACGCTGCAGGAAGGCTTCGCCGTCGAGCGACATCCGGTTCTGGATATTGACGCTGCCACCGAGCTTGGCGATGCGCTCCAGCGTTTGAGGCGAGAGGGTCTCGCAGTGGTCGAAACCCCAGCGCAGCTTGTCGATGGGCACTTCCCGATGCACCTTCTCGAGGACATCCAGGGCGCGTGCTGCAGTGTTATCGAAACTGGCATGCATGCGAAACGGCCAATTCATGCCAGCCAGGTACTTACCAACAGCGGTCAGCTGGGTCTCGAGCACCGCCGGAACGATGGGCTGGGAGTCCTTCGCGAAGTTCGAGACATCGCCAAGCGCCCAGACGATGTACTCTCCCGCACCAATCATGCGGTAGTAGTCATCGCCCTGCCCAATGCTGACCATCTTGGACCAGGTCTGGTAGTTCTCCAGCTCCTTGCCGCCGGACTGCGCAAAGAGCTGGTAGCCAATGCGCAGCGTCAGCTGCTTGTTCTTGGCGAGCTCAGCCACAGCGGCATAGTTCTCCGGGTAGTTCTGCCCGCCGCCGCCCGCGTCAAGCACACTGGTCAGACCCAGGCGGTTGTTCTCGCGCATGAAGTGCAAGGTCGACAGGGTCTGGTCCTCGGCAGGAAGGCGGGGCACACGCAGCCAGGTGGCCACCAGGCCGGGAAGAATGCCCACCAGCAAGCCCGTCGGATCACCGCGGGTGTCACGGTCAATCACGCAGCCGAAAGGATTGGGGGTCGTGCGATTCCAGCCCAGAACCCGCATGGCGGCCTTGTTCAACCACAGGCGGTCGTACATGTGCATGATCATGGTGGGCACATCGCCGGTGGCGGCGTTGATCTCGTCGAGCGTGGGGAAGCGTCGCTCGGCAAATTGCGCCCATGTCCACCCGCCAATGACCTGGATCCAGTGCGGCGAGGGTGTCCGCGCGGCCTGCAGTCGCAGCATGCGCAAGCCGTCCGCCAAAGAAGGCACGCCGTCCCAGCGCACCTCGTTGGTGTATGTCAGGCCGCCACGGATGAAATGGGTGTGGGCGTCGATGAGGCCAGGGATGACCCGCCGCTTTGCCGCATCAATCACCCGCGTATCGGGACCCCGAAAACGCATGATCTCTGCATCCGTGCCGAGTGCGACGATCTTTTCTCCACGCACGGCCAGCGCGCTGACCTCTGGCTGCTTGGGATTGAGCGTAGTGATGCGGCCACCGATGATGAGGGTGTCCGCAGGCTCCACCGCAGGTCCGGCCGAGGCACAACCGACCAGGGCGACGCTGGGGGCGCCAACGGCCAGTCCGAGGCCTGCAAGGTCCTTGAGGAATCCACGCCGGCCAAAGTAAGCCTGGGCAGATTCGACGGGGGTCGAGCAATTGGGATCGATGCAATCAGCGATACCGCACACATCCAGCATGACAGTCTCCTTGGAGCGTTGGGAAGCGTCGTCAAACGACTTGTCTGATTAACGCCCCGGAGCCCCGCCACCGTCAACGGCGCCGGCCGTACAGCCTTATCGGAAAACAGTAATTTCTTCAGTTTGAGCTTCGCCAAGCGGTGGCCGACACGTGTTCGTCCGCGCAGCAATACCCCTGCGGCTCAAACAGGAAATGGAGGAGATGGAAGTTGGGCCAGGGCCCAGCAGCGCCCGGGCTCTTCAGCCCTGGGCCCGATGGGTCGAACCCATCGCCACCTCTGGGCCTTTCCGTTTAAAACGCAAGGTGCTGCTGGCGCGCAAACGCTGTGGCAGAGCCGCCGGCGTGCTATCCCATGGCGAAGCGGCCATGCTGGAGGTGGCCGTGAAGTCGGCGAGGCTGTCCGGCC
>CANGYC010000029.1 GCA_947457975.1 Comamonadaceae bacterium
CACCTGATCCGCGATGTGGCCCGCGCCCAGCAGCGCGCCCTGCAGCATCGTCTGGCAGGCCATGGGGTGTCCTTTGGGCACTGGACCTTCCTGCGCATTCTGTGGATACGTGATGGCCTGACGCAAAAGGAGCTCAGCGATCTGGCCGGGGTGATGGAGCCCACCACCTTCAGCGCCGTCAAGGCCATGGAAGAAATGGGTCTGATCGAGCGCCGGCACTTGGCAGGCAACCGCAAGAACATGCACGTGTTCCTCACCGCCTCTGGGCGGGCGCTTCAGAAAAAGCTGGTGCCTCTGGCCGAGGAGGTCAATCGCCTGAGCGTGCAGGGCCTGCCCGAAAAAACCGTGGTCTTGATGCGCGAGGCCCTGCTCACCGTCATCGAAAACCTGGCCGCCGAAGAGGCGGCGCAGGCCTGATGGCCCTCAGATGCTGAAGGACTCGTAGGTCGACGGATCAAACAACTCGTCCACAGGGACCTGTCGCGACGACAGGCCCTGGGCGAAGTGGTGGCGGGTGAACGCCTCCAGCGTGCGACGGTTGGGCGCCACCCCATAAGACCAAAAGTCTGAGCCCAGGGTCTCGCGTGCCGCCTTGAGCTGCTCTTCCACGAAGGGCAGTGTGACCTTGGTGGCCGAGGTGTCCGCCAGCAACTCCAAGGCTTTCGTCTTGGACTCGCTGAAGGCCTTGAAGACAGCGGCCGGCAGCCAGCGGTGCTGCTGGGCCAGTTCCTTGCGAATGCCCACCACGTGCATGATGGGAAAAATCCCAGTGCGCTTGTAGTAGTCCTTGGCCACGGCGGTGGGGTCATCGAACAGCCAGCCCACGTTGGGGTTGCTCATGGCCGCGCCACTGGGTGGGCGGGGGGCAATGAAGCCGTCAATGGCGCCTTCGTCCAGCAACTGCGAAATGGTCTTGTCCTCGGGAGCGCTTTCAATCTTCACACCAGGCGGCAGGTCCAGCTTGATCTTCTCAGGCCGGCCCGGGGTGTCGATGCCACCGCGCACCCAGGTCACGTCTTCGGGCGCTATCCCAAAGTCGTCCTGCAAGATCGAGCGCGCCCACACAATGGCCGTGAGCTGGTACTCCGGAATGCCGATGCGCTTGCCGCGCAGGTCTTGCGGCTGCTTGATGCGGTCTTTGCGCACATAGATGGACGTGTGGCGGAACGCGCGTGAGAGAAACACCGGCACCGCGATGTAGGGGCACTCGCCGCGCGAATGCTTGACCAGGTAGCTGGAGAAGGACAGCTCGGTGATGTCGAAGTCACGGCTGCGCATCGCACGAAAGAACATTTCCTCCGGGCTCAGCAGCATGTACACCGGGTCACAGCCATCGATCTGCACGCGGCCATCGAAGAGCGCGCGGTTGCGGTCGTAGTCGCCCATGGCGACGGAGAGTTGAAGTTTGCTCATAGGATTTTTTCAGTTTTTCACCACATAGGCCTGGTCCACACCGGCCTGGGCCTCACCCAGCCACACGGGCGCAGCCGCAAAAGCGCGCCAGTCGGTGGTCTTGGGAATCACACTCTGGAAAGAGCACACCTCGGCAGGCACGGCCTGCGCCCCTGTGCCAATGGCAGGCGCGCCCTGGGCCACCGCACGCACCGCCTCCACCATCTGCTTGCGAAACTCGACCACAGCCAGGTCGCTGGCGCCCAGCCGGTCCTTGGTGCGGTCGGCGATCGGGCCCATGGTCACCCACATGGCGATGTCCTGATTGGGAAAGCCGGTGATGCCGGTGAAGTTGCCGGCCTTCATGGCCTTGCGGTCCTGCCAGAAGCGGTTGTCGTGGTTGCGCAGCGGGCGGTAGCGGTCGTCCAGGTCCACGCCCACGGTCTGGCCCAGGAATTTGCGCCAGGTCTCGGTCTCGGGCGTGCGCGAGGGATGGCCCCAGGCGATGAAGTAGAAGTTCGTGGTGGTGTCATCGGCCGGCACGTTGACGTTGGCCACGTTGTAGAGGTTGTTGGGCGGCACGAGTACCGTCCAAGGCGCCACGAACACGGTGGTGCGCACGTACTCGTGCGTCTGTGCGTTCATGATGGGCCGGCGGATGGCGGCATACCGGAACCCGTAGCCGCCGCGGTCGACCTGCATGCGCGGCGCCTTGTCAGTCGAGGGCCTGAGCCAGTTGTTGGCCGTGGCCTCGCCACTTTGCACCCGCGCCGGCACCATGTCCGAGCTGTGCAGGCTGGAACTGTGCGCCGAGTCGATGGCGCCTTCGAGTATTTGAGCCCAGTTGGCCGGCACCATCACCTTAACAATGGCCACCCGCGCATCGGCCGTGGGCGCCCAACGGGGCGGCACGAACTCAGGCATCGCCTGCGCCTCGCCCATCCAGGCCCAAATCATGCCGCCCCACTCTTTGGTCGGGTAGGCCTTGTGCTGGACCTTGTCGGCAAAGCCGCTGGAGGCCGGCTCAGACACCATTTCAGTGACTTTGCCGGTCACGTCCATTTTCCAGCCGTGGTACAGACAGCGCAGGCCACCCTCTTCATTGCGGCCATACACCAAGGAGACGCCCCGGTGCGGACAGGCCTCGTCCATCACGCCAACCTGACCGTCGCTGTCCCGGAAGACCACCAGACTCTCGCCCAGGACGTGGGCACTCACCGGATCACCATCAGGCTCGGCGACTTCTTCGCTCAGGCAGATGGGGACCCAGTGCTGGCGCATCAACTGGCCCATGGGCGCCTTGTTTTCAACGCGGGATAAAAGTTCGTTCTCTTCGCGGGTGATCATGGTGAATATGGGCTCGGTGCAGAAGATGCCAAGAATATACTTTGTCGCCTAAGTATATTCCCCTGGGAAAAGCCCTAGGCTTTCCTGTGCCGAGCCTGGCCAGACCCCACCCCTGTCAGCTGCGGCGCCTCAAGGACACGTTGATGTTCTTGACCTGAGTGAGCTCATGCATTTCCTGAAGACAATCTTCCCGGCCAGGGCCGGAGAGCTTGTAGCCCCCGAAAGGGGCGCCCGGCGCATCGAGGCCGGTGGTCTTCATTGACATGCTAAAACAAGAAGGCACGGCAGACTCCGCTGGTTAATTTGAATCCTTGGCCGACCGCGTCATGCCCTGGGCCATCGCAGGCGAATAGCCCGTCTGCACGAGCACATCAATCACCACGGGCTCTCCACGGCCGAAGGCCGCCAGCGCCTGCGGCAGCACCTCGCGCAGTTGCTGGGCGTCTTGCACCGGGCCGAAGGCGGTCAGCCCCTGGGCCCGCGCCATGGCCGCGAGGTCGGGCGCGGGGTTATCGATGCGCTGACCTATCCAGCGGTTCTCGACGGGACGACCGCGCTCTTTGGCTACACGCTCCTGGTGCAATTCATCGTTGAAGAAGGAACGGTTGTTGGCGACCAGGCAGACAAAGGGAATCCTGGCGTTGGCCGCCGTCCAGAAGGCGGTGACGCCCATCAGGAAGTCACCATCGCCAATGATGGCCACGGGCAGGCGATCGCTGGCTTGAAGCGCCAAAGCACCACCGACCACCATCCCCGGCCCTGAGCCAATGCCGCCACCGCCGTCATAGCCCAAGAAATCCAGCGGGTGCTCAAAATCCCACAGGTCGCCAGCCCAGCTCAGTGGCAAGCGCAGAAGGCTCACCTGTTTGTCTTGCAGGCATTCACGCAAAACGAAAGCCAAATCGGCCACCCGCATCCGCCCTGGCTCAGGCACAGCACGGGCAGCTTGAGCCACCACCCCGGCGTCACGCTGCGGTGGGGGCGTGTGAGACGACAGCGCTTGCAGCAAGGCACTGACGCCTGCTTCGGGCTCACAGCTGATGAAGCAATCGGCAGGGGGCAAGCTCTGGTGGTCCATGCTCCAGCCGTTGTGAATATGGTGATCCACCGACACCTGAATCACGCGGCTGTTCACGGGCTCCTCGCCCCAGGCCTGCTTGAGCGTTCCGCCCAGGTCCAGCCAGTCCAGGCTGAGCACGACGTCGGCGCTGCGCAAGACAGCGGCCACCGCAGGGGTCAGGAACATGCCGGCCGGCCCGGCATGCAAGGCATGCGTGGTGGGAAAGGCCGCACCCAGCTTGAGATCGGTGATGACCTTGGCACCCAGGCGCTCAGCCAAGGCCACGCGCTCATGCCATCCCTCGAGGCTGCGTGAGACGCGTCCTGCCAGGATGACCGGATTCTTGGCCTGCCCCAGCCACTGTGCTGCGCGATTCAAATCGGCCACGGAGGGCGCGGGCGAGGCGGGTGGCTCGTAGCGATGCGGATCAGGCAGCGCCGGCAACTGAGGCAGGCGCGCTTCTTGAAGTGCGGCATCGAAGCAGACATACGTGGGCCCGCAGGGGGCGGTGCGCGTGATGCGCCATGCACGCAGCAGGTCCTCCTGTGCAGCTTTGACGGAGGCCGGCTGTGCATCCCATTTCGTGAAAGAGCGCACCAAGGCAGCCTGGTCAGCCGCCGTGTGCAACCAGTCGATCCAAGGCCTGCGTTTGGCCGCATCGACCGGCCCGGTGGCGCCAAGCACCAGGACCGGAACGCGGTCGCACCAGGCATCGAAGATGGCCATGGAGCCGTGCATCAAACCCACATTGCTGTGCAGGATCGCAGCCAGGGGCTGTCCAGACACCTTGGCATAGCCATGGGCCATGGCCACAGCGTGCTCTTCATGAAGCACCAGCAGCATTTGGGGATCGTCGTTCCCCAGATGATTGACCAAGCTGTCATGCAGGCCGCGAAAGCTGGCGCCTGGGTTGAGAAGCACATAGGGAATGCGCAGCGCCCGCAGCATGTCCGCGATGGCATCGCTGCCCCAATAGGTTTTGTCCGACGACGAAGGGACAGGCTCGTCGCGATGCAGCAGACGCGGTGGTGGGTTGCTCATGCTCTTGTGTCAGTTCAAAGGGTCATTCGGACTTGATGCCAGCCGTTCGAATCACTTCCGTCCAGCGCTTGAGGTCATCGGCGGCACGCTGGCGCATCTGCTCTGGTGTACTGGTCAGGATTTCAATGCCCTGCCCGTTCAGCCTCTGGGCCACATCAGGCTGGGCCATCACCCTGCGCACGGCCTGGTTGATCGTCTCGATCACCGGGGCCGGTGTGCCTGCGGGGGCGGACAGACCCAGCCAGATCTCACACTCATACCCAGGAACGCCCGCCTCATTCAGGGTAGGCACATCGGGCAGCGTGGGAAGCCGCTTGCGGCTGGTAACAGCGAGGGTGCGCAGCCTGCCCGCGCGGGCATGAGGAATGATTTGATTGACGATACTGATGGTCATCTCCACTTGCCCGCCCACCACATCTGCGACGGCAGGGCCTGCACCACGGTAGGGAATGTGCACCACCCGAGTTTGGGTGGCAGCCTTGAACATTTCCATGGCCATGTGCTGCGGACTGCCATTGCCGCCTGAGGCATAACTGAAGCGGCCCGGCCTGGAACGCAACAAGGCCACCAGTTCCTGCACGCTGTTGACCGGAACGCTCGGATGCACCGCCAAGGCCAAAGAAGTGGCGCCAAGCAGCGAGATGTCAGCGAGGTCCCGGAAGGGATCGAAGGGCATCTTGTCGATTAGCGCGGGGTTCATCGAGGTGATGTTGATGTTGTTGAGCAAGAGCGTGTGGCCGTCTGGCGCCGCCTTGACCACCTCGGACGCCCCCAGATTGCCGGCCGCCCCCGGTTTGTTCTCCACCACCACCGGATGAGGCCAGGTTTCTTGCAGCTTCTGTGCGATCAGCCTGGCGATCACATCGTTTGAGCCGCCAGGTGGGTAAGGCACCACGATGCGCACGGGGCGTTGGGGAAAGGCCATCGATTGCGCGCTGGCACCCAGCGGCATGGCCGCCATCGCAGCGGCCCCGAGCAGCGTGCGCCGGCGCATTGAATGGTCGCGGTGGTCGTTCATGACAGGTCTCCTTGGTGGTTCTAGGCAAAGCAGTAAACCGGTGAATGCTAGGCAAGTCCCTAGAATTGATCAATCTTGATCGCGTAATCAACACCATGTCCCAGGCCAAGGATTTCCTGAGCTCCAGTGAGGCGGCGCAGTGGCTGAACGTGCGGCGCCAGACCCTGTATGCCTACGTCAGCCGAGGACTGGTGCGCAGCGTGCAGTCCCCGAGCTCGCGCGAGCGCCTGTACGCACGAGAAGACCTCGAGCGCTTGCATCAACGCGCCATGGTCCGCGATGGACAGGCGGCGGTGGCGGCGTCCGCGCTCAACCTGGGACACCCGATCGTGGTCACCAGCATCACGGAGATCACGCCCAGGGGTCCCAGCTACCGAGGGCGATTGGCGGTGGATTTGGCCGCCCAAGACGCCGGCTTTGAACAAGTGGCCGAGTTGCTCTGGAGCGGGATGTGGCATGACCAGGCGCTTGTCTGGCCCTCGGCCGAGCACAAGCCTGGCCTGAACACGGTGCTGCAGCCACTCACACCCACCATGGCCAGAGAACAGATGGCCGAAGTCTTTGCCCTGGCCGTGATGCAGATGGGGATGGGGCGCGGCACGGTACAAAGCCGGCTGGTTCAAGGCCGCCCCTTGGACGCCGCCCGTGAATTGATCCTGGCCTTGACCGGCTGCCTTGGTTTTCTTGCCAAGGGCGGCGCCTACCTGCCGCCCCAGCCCTCAAGCAGCGTGGTCAGCGCGGTGCTTCGCGCCCTCGGCAAACCTGGCGACCACCACGATCAGCGACTGCTCAACGCCATGCTGGTGTTGCTGGCAGACCATGAACTCTCACCCGGCACGTTTGCCGCTCGGATTGCTGCCTCCAGTGGCAGCGCCCTGCATGCCTGCCTGGCCGCGGCACTGGCTGCCAATTCGGGCATCGAAGTCACACGCCGATATGACCGCGTGGAGCAATTTTTGTCGGATGCCAATCCCCATGCGCAGACGCTTTCAGACATCAGCCGGCGTGTAGACGGTGGTCAAAGCGTCCCCGGATTTGAGCACCCCTTGTACCCCTCGGGCGATCCTCGCGCGGCCTGGCTGCTCGAGCAGCTCCAGCAAAGACGGTTGCCACCGGCTGCCGAAAAATCACTGGCATTCATTGAAAAGATAGCCGCTCGCCACGCTTTACATCCGCGCCACGAGTTGGCCGTGCTCGTGAGCTGCCAGGCCATGCGCTTTCCTCCTGGAACAGCGGGCGGCTTGTTCATGCTGGCACGGCTGGCGGGCTGGGTGGCCCATGTGCTGGAGCAGCGCCTGTCCCCCACCCTCATTCGACCACGGGCGAAATTCGTCTAGGCGTGTTCAACGCGCTGCGGCCCGTGTGAGCGCAGCCTCGCTCTGCATGCGGTCGCGTCCGGCCAGATCCGGGAACAGCCGCAACCAGGCCACGGCCACCAGCACGGTGCCCGCACCGCCAAGCAGCACCGAGCCCACCGGCCCCAGCCAGGCGGCGGTCACGCCCGACTCGAATTCACCGAGCTGGTTGGAGGCGCCGATGAAAATCGAATTGACCGCGCTCACGCGCCCGCGCATGGCATCGGGCGTCTCCAGCTGCACCAAGGTGCTGCGGATCACCACACTGACCATGTCCGCGGCACCCGAGACCACCAGCGCCAGCATGGACAGCAGCAGGCTGGTGGACAGACCGAACACCAGCATGCACAGGCCATAGGTGCCCACGGCCAGCAGCAGCTTGCGGCCCACCTGCCGCTCCACCGGCCAGCGGGTGAGCGCCGCAGACATCAGCAGCGCCCCCACGGCGGGCGCCGAACGCAGCAGGCCCAGACCCCAGGGACCGGTGTGCAGGATGTCCTTGGCAAACATCGGCAACAAGGCCGTGGCGCCCCCCAGCAGCACGGCAAACAGGTCCAGCGTGGTGGCGCCCAACAGGAGCTTGCTGCGCCATACAAAGCTCACACCGGCGAACACGCTCTCCAGCGTGACGGGCTCATGCGGCGGCGGGCGGTGCTCGTAGCGCACCAGTGCCATCAGTACGGTGGCCACCAGGAACAACGCCAGGCAGGTGGTGTACACCGCCGTGGCACCCGCCACGAAGATCAGCCCACCCAGGGCCGGACCGATGATGATGGCCGCCTGCGCGCCGGCAGAGTTGAAGGCCAGGGCCCGAGGCAAGAGCGCCGCAGGCACCAGCAGCGGGGCCAGCGCCTGCTGCGCCGGCATCTGAAAGGCACGCGCCAGCCCCAGCAGCAGAGACAGGCCCAGCAGCAGTTCCCGCGAAACCCAGGCCTCGGTCGCGCTCCAGCCCTCGGTACCCGCCACCAGGCTGAGGGCGGCCACCCCCTGGCCCAGGAGGCAAAGGGCCACGATGCGGCCGCGGTGCAGACGGTCGGCCGCGTGGCCGGCCACCAGGGTCAGCAGCAGGGCAGGCAGAAACTGGTACAGGCCCACCAGGCCCAGGTCCCAGGCGCTGCCGGTGAGCTCGTACATCTGCCAGCCCACCGCCACCATCAGCATCTGCTGGGCGGCCGTGCTGATAACGCGGGCACCCCACATGCGCATGTAGCTGCGAAGCTGCAGGAGGTCCGAGACGCGCTGTTGGGGCATGGGGCGGGACTTTAGCAGGGCCTCCCCGCCAGACGGGGCTGCCGATAATCCAGGCCACCATGACCACGCCTGCGCTGCCTCTGCTTCACCTGGACGAGCACCTGCTGGCGGTCTCCAAACCTGCGGGGCTCCTGGCGGTGCCCGGGCGCGGCGAAGACAAGCAGGACTGCCTGAGCGCGCGGCTGCAGGCGCAACTGCCCGGCGCGCTGGTGGTCCACCGACTGGACATGGCCACCTCGGGCCTGATGCTGATGGCGCGCCAACACGCGGTGCAGCGCAGCCTGGGGCATGCGTTTGCGCAAAGCCAGGTGCGCAAGCACTACGAGGCCGTGGTGCATGGCCACCTCCAGGCGCCTGGGGGCGAGGGCTGGGCCGAGATCGACCTGCCCGTGGGCCCCGACTGGCCTCAGAGGCCCCGACAGCAGGTGGACCACGTGCGCGGCAAGCCCAGCCGCACGCGCTGGCGTCTGCTGGCCCACGAAGGCGGTTACAGCCGGCTGCTGCTGGAACCCTTGACGGGGCGCACACACCAGCTGCGCGTGCACCTGCAGGCCCTGGGCCATGCCATTGTGGGCGACGCGCTCTATGCTCCCGACGGCGGAGCCTCTTCGCCCCGGCTGCTGCTGCATGCGCGCGAGCTGCAGCTGGCGCACCCGGTCACGGGCGAGGCGCTGCAGCTGCGGGATCCCACGCCCTTCTGAAGCCCCTTAAGGGGCCAGCGCGCTCAGTGGCGGACCACCAGCACCGGCAGGTGGGCGTGCGATAGCACCTGGGAGGTGACGCTGCCCAGCACCAGTTTTTCCAGGCCGCGCTTGCCGTGCGATCCCATGACGATGAGGTCGGCCACCACCTCCTGGGCCTTGGCCAGAATGCCCTTGTGCACCGAGTGCGCCTCCACCAGGGCGGTGTCGATGGAAATGCCAGCGGCCTCGAAGGCGTCGCTGGCCAGCTTCAGGGCGATACGGGCCTCGGCGGCCGCAGCGCTGAGGTACTCAGCCTGGCCGTAGGCAAAGTCGGCGCCCACGCCGCTGAAGGCATAGGGGTCGATCACGTAAATGGCCGTGACCCGGCTCTGGAAGGCCTGGGCCAGGCCCAGGGCTTTTTCAATGGCGCGCTGTGCGTTGTCGGAGCCGTCAGCGGGCAGGAGCAGGTGCTTGAACATGGCGGTGCTCACTCCTCGATCGTCACGCCCTTCCAGAAGGCCACGCGCCCCCGGATCTGCTCGGCCTCGGGCTTGGGCTCGGGGTAGGTCCAGGCGGCGTCGGTGTTCATCTCGCCGTTGACCAGCAGCGAGTAGTAGCGGGCCTGGCCCTTCCAGGGGCAGGTGCTGCGGTGGTTGCTGAAGGTGACGTAGTCACGGTTGAGGCTGTCTTCGGGGAAGTAGTGGTTGCCTTCAACGAGCACCGTGTCCTCGCTTTGCGCGACCACAGCGCCATTCCAGATGGCTTTCATGGGCAGTCTCCTGGGCAATCGAAAAAAGACCTGCCTGACTGTACGCCGTCGACCGCCCTGGTGGCACCCCCGAGAGAACCCTGCGGTGGTCCACGGCTGAGCGGACCGGCTGCAAAGCCTGTTCCAATAGACGGTTTTGCGAGACCGGATTGCCCATGGCACTCAAAGCCACCATCTACAAAGCCCAGCTGCAGATCGCCGACATGGACCGTGGCCTGTACGCCGACCATGGCCTGACACTGGCCCGCCATCCGTCTGAGACCGACGAGCGCATGATGATCCGGGTGCTCGCTTTCGCGCTGAACGTGCTGGGCGACGACCATGCGGGCCAGCTGGAATTCGCCAAAGACCTGTGGGACGTGGACGAAGCGGCCCTTTGGCACAAAGACTACACCGACGCGCTGCAGCACTGGATCGACGTGGGCCAGCCCGACGACAAGCGCCTGCTGCGCGCAGCCAGCCGCTCAGAGCGGGTGAGCGTGTACAGCTTTGCCCACAGCACGCCGGTGTGGTGGAAGGGCATCCAGAACAAGATCAGCCGGGTGGACAACATTGCCGTCTGGCAGGTCGAGGCCGAACAGAGCCAGGCCCTGGCCCGTCTGGCCGAGCGCTCCATGCAGTTGCAGGTGACGGTGCAGGACGGCACGGTCTGGATGAGCACGGGCAGCAACTCGGTGGAGATCACGCCTCAGCGCCTCAACGGCCGCTGAGCGATGCCCAGGCTTTAGCCCGCCTGAGACGTCGACGGGCCAGCTGGCTGGTGAGCGTAGTCCGGCAGCCGGGCGCCACAGTGCGCACAAAAAAGGGCCTCCGGGGCATGGCCTTCCGTGAGGCATTCATGGCAGGTGCGCGTGGTGGTGGCGGCCTGGGCCCGCGCGGCATTGCGCTGGGCGGCCATCTCTGCCGTGACGATGCCCGTGGGCACCGCCAACGTGCCCCAGCCCAGCAGCATCATGAAGGACGAAATCAGGCGCCCCAGGTCCGTCTTGGGCGTGATGTCACCAAAGCCCACGGTGGTGACCGTGGTGATGGCCCAGTACACCGATGTCGGGATGCTGGTGAATCCGTTGCCAGGGCCCTCCACCACGTACATCACGGTGCCAAGGATCAGCACCAGCATCAAGACCGCCGACAAAAACACCAGGATCTTGCGTCGGCTGGCCGCCAGCGCCAGGGCCAGGCCCTGGTATTCGGCCACGTAAGCCGTGAGCCTGAAGATCCTGAACACTCTCAACAGACGCAGCACCCGCACATCGAGCAGGGCATGGATCTCCGGAAAAATCAATGCCAGGTAGGTGGGCAACACCGAGAGCAGGTCAATCACGCCAAAAAAGCTGGTGGCATAGCGCCAGGGGTGCCGCACGCAGGCCAGACGGGCCAGGTACTCCAGCGAGAAGACGATAGTGAAGAACCACTCCGCCGTGTCGAACCAGGGGCCAAAGCGTTCTCTCAGCGAGGCCACGCTGTCGGCCATGACCACGGCCACGCTCAAGACAATGGCCAGAATCAGCCACTGGTCGAAGCGCCTGCCCGCCACAGTGTCGGCTTCAAAGATGATGGTGTAGCCGCGCAGGCGCCAACCCGACAGCGGCCGCCCCAGGTCGGGGCTGGGTTGAGGCGGGTCGAAAGCATGGCCTGACCTGGAAGGAACGCGCTTGGACATGGCTTGAGCTTAGCGCCTGTCCAGGCAGAAAGCGCGGCAGTCGGGCAAGCACCCCGGCGGCGGCCAGTTCTGGCCGCGCCTCGCATAATCATGCTCAGACCCGTGCCACACCGTGCCCTGCCGTGCGCCAAACCCAGCTGACCGCCATGTTTCTAACTGCCCCTCAACTGCCCTTTCACTTGAGCGCCCTGGCTGCCGCAGCCTTGCTGCTGGCCGCCGGACCGGTGCGTGCCCAGATGGGCGGGGACGAGCCGGGCGCCGGGCCCACCCAGCAGCTGCGCGAGGTGGTGATCAGCGGCCGCCGTTCGCTGGAAGAGCGCTTCATGGCCACCGGCTCGCTGGTGGTGGTGGACCGGCAGGACATCGAGCGCATGGGCGTTGACTCGGCGGTGGACGCGCTGCGACAGCTGCCGGGTCTGCAGGTCAACACCAATGCCAGTGGCAACGTGGAAATCCGCATGCGAGGGCTCGACAGCAGCGCCACGCGCGTGCTGATAGATGGACAGCGCGCCGCCGGCCGCGGCCAGCTGCCCATCGACCAGCTGCCGGCCGACCTGATCGAGCGCATCGAGGTGGTTCGCTCGCCCAGCGCCGAATTCAGCGGCACCAGCGGCGGCACGGTCAACATCGTGCTGCGCCAGGCCAGCCCCCAGCGCATGCGCATGTTCCGCCTGTCCGACGGCGTGGCCTGGGGCCAGCACACGGGCAGGCTGTGGGCCGCGCGCAGCGGGCCGCTGGGCGGCAAAGCCGAAGAAGGCGAGGCGCCCAAGTGGTCGTCGTTCACGGGGGTGTGGTTGGCCGACCAGCTCACAGGCGCCGACATTGAGCGCCAACAGCTCACCGATGGGGTGCTCACCCAAAGCAGCGAGGCTGAAAACCGCGTGCGCCGCCAGGACTGGTGGCTGACGCAGCGGCTCAATGGCCGCATCGGCCGCGACCAGCTGGCGCTGCGCGGCGTGCTCAGCGGCTCCTCGGGCGACGGCCGCTACGAGACCCGCTCGAGCTCAGGCAACCAGCTGCAGACCACGGACACCCAGCGCCAGTCGTGGCAGCTCGGCGGCGACTGGACCCGGCGCCTGTCGCTGGGCAAGCTCGAGACCTCGCTCTCGGGCAACGCCCAGGACGACCAGCAGCGCCGCCAGGGTGGCACCAGCTACACCGAAGACCGCCAGGAGTCGACCTGGCAATTCAAGTCCAAGCTCACCGGCGCGCGCGAATCGCTGCTGTGGATGGCCGGCGTGGACTACGAAACCCGCAAGGGCAGCGGCACCAGCCAGCTGGGCTCGGCCGCTGCAGAGCAGCTGTCCTCGCACATCGACCGGGCCGCCGTCTGGGGCCAGAACGAATGGGCCCTGCCCTACCGCACCACCCTCACCCTGGGCCTGCGCGCCGAGTCGGTGCTGCTGCAGTCGGCCATTGACGCCACCAGCGCCCGCCAACGCCTGAACTTCTGGCAGCCCTCGCTGCACACCCGCACCCCGGTGGGCGAGACCGCCCAGTGGCGGTTCAACGTGGCGCGCGTCTCGCGCCAGCCCAGCGTGTGGGACATCCTGGACCGCTCCGTGCCCAGCCAGGGCATCAACAGCATCAGCAACCCCGACACCAAGGGCAACCCGAACCTGCGCCCCGAGGTCACGCAGACCCTGGACGTGGGCTGGGAGCAGCGCCTCTCAGGCCAGGGCCAGATGGGCCTGACGCTGTTCACGCGCCAGGTCGAGGACGTGATCGCCACGCAGGTCTTCCAGGAAAGCGGTGCCTGGGTGGAGCAGCGCCAAAACATCGGCAACGCCCGCACCGTGGGCCTGGAGGCCGACGTCAAGCGGCCACTCTCAAATCAAGGCTGGGGACGCGCCTGGATTCTCTCGGCCACCGGCACCGTGCTGCAGTCGCGCCTGACCAGCGGCACGCGCGAGGGCCAGGCCATTCCCGGCCAGCCCAATTACACCGCCAGCCTGAGCCTGGCCAAGCCCATGCGGCGCGGCGGCGGCCTCTTTGGCGGCGGCGCGCTCACCTTCAGCGGCCCCTCCAGCTTGAGCACCACCACCAGCACCGGCCACGAGCGTTCGCGCCTGACGCTGGACCTGCACGTGGGTCAGGCCCTGGCCTCGCGCGTGAACTGGCGCGTGGGCATTTACAACCTGGGCGATGCGCCGCTGAGCCGCAGCCGCCAGTACACCAGCAGCGGCCAGCAGATCACCGACCTGAGCAGGACCCTCACAGGCCCGCGGATCTTCGCCTCGGTGGGCGCACAGTTCTGAGCCACGGCATGGACAAGGCCCTGCTTGAACTCGAGGCCCTGCAGCAGGCGCTGGACCGCAGCCGCAGCGGACAGGCCAGCGTCCAGCAGCTGTGCGCCACCGCCCAGGCCGCCAGCGGCTTGCGGGCCGGCCTGCCCGAGCGCTTCGGTGCAGTGCTGGACGACCTGCTCAACCGCATGGAAGCCGGCGCGCTCTTCAGCGAAGAAAGCTGCTCCTTCAGCCAGGGCGACCTGCTCGACAGCCTGCAACTGTGGCTGGACAAGGCCCATCAACGGCTGCAGCAAACACCCTGAGGACGTCGGGGCTTGCACCCAGCCAAGCGCCGCAGGCCCTGAGCTGCCTATCATGGGCGCCATGCAGCGACGCCAACTCCTTCAACTCATGGCCGGCGGCCTCGCCCTGGCCGCAGCCGCCACCCCCGCGCAACAGCGCACGCTGGTCGAGGTCTGGAAAG
>CANGYC010000030.1 GCA_947457975.1 Comamonadaceae bacterium
AGGAAGGCCGCCTGAACTACCCGAGCATGACCGCTCGCCGCCGCAACACGGCTGAGCACAGCATCGAGGTGGTGGGTGGCCAACTGCGCGCCATGATGCCTTGGATCGCCAAGAACAAGCTGGTGGACCAGACCCGCAACTGATCAGCCCCGGCGGCTTTGGCCGCTGGTGTTGATCGCAGGGCCGCCTTCGGGCGGCCTTTTGCTTTTTCACGTACCCCTTACACTTTCGGCATGCACGACGGTCACGACACCCCCCACGACACCCCCTCTGAAGGCCAGGAACCCCGAAAGCCGCGCAAGGGCATTTATGTCTTGCCGAACCTGTTCACGCTCGCGGCCTTGTTCGGTGGGTTCTATGCCATCGTGATGGCCATGAACGGCCGCTTCGAGCAGGCCGCCATCGGTGTGTTCTGCGCCATGGTGCTTGACAGCCTCGATGGGCGCGTGGCACGCATGACCAATACGCAAAGCGCCTTCGGGGAGCAGATGGATTCGCTCTCGGACATGGTGTCCTTCGGTGCCGCGCCGGCGCTGATTGCCTATGTCTGGGCCCTCAAGGGCACGGGCCGCTGGGGCTGGATCGCCGCCTTCGTCTACTGTGCCTGCGCGGCGCTGAGGCTGGCCCGGTTCAATGTCAACACGGCTGTGGTGGACAGGCGTTTTTTCCAGGGCCTGCCTTCGCCCGCAGCGGCAGCCCTGGTCACCGGCTTTATCTGGCTCATGACCGAAGGTGGCATCCCCGGCGATGACGTGCGCTGGGTCATGTTCGCTCTGACTCTCTATGCAGGCTTGACCATGGTCACGAATGTGCCTTTCTACAGCTTCAAGGACATCAGTATCAAGCGCAGCGTGCCCTTTGCCGTGATCGTGCTCCTGGCCCTGGGAATCGCCGTGATCAACATCGACCCCCCCACGGTCATCTTCGGCCTCTTCGTCATTTACGGCCTGTCTGGCTACGCCTTGTATGTCTGGCGCCGCACCAAGGGCATGCCCACCAGTGTGATCTCTACCTCCACGGACGAGCCTGACGAGCGCGGCCTTCATAAGTGAACTCCCTGCCAGAACGATGGTCTGAGCTCATATGACTTTGTGATACATTGATCGACATGACTGATCGTCTGCTGTCCCTATTGCTCCTATCCCCACACGGGCGGAGACACTAGCGCGCACGCGTTTTCCCAGTCGACGGCCCGTTTGCTTGAGCATCCGGGCCGTTTTGCTTTGCACGACGACCAGGTGGTCAACACAAGCAGCCAAATTGCCACCTCACCTTGGATTGAAGCCATGACCGACAAATTGATCATTTTCGACACGACCTTGCGCGACGGCGAGCAGTCGCCCGGCGCCTCCATGACCCGCGATGAAAAGCTGCGCATCGCCCGGCAGCTCGAGCGCCTGAAGGTGGACGTGATCGAGGCTGGGTTCGCCGCCAGTTCCAACGGCGACTTCGAAGCCGTCAAGGCCATTGCGAACGCCATCAAGGATTCCACGGTGTGCTCGCTCTCGCGGGCCAATGACCGCGACATCGCGCGAGCTGCTGAGGCCCTCCAGGGTGCCAACAGCGCCCGCATCCACACCTTCATTGCCACCTCGCCCCTGCACATGGAGAAAAAGCTCAGGATGTCACCCGAGCAGGTGCTGGAGCAGGCCAAGCAATCCGTGCGGTTTGCACGCAACGTGTGTGCCGACGTCGAGTTCAGCGCCGAAGATGGTTACCGCAGCGAGATTGACTTCCTCGCCCGCGTGGTCGAGGCTGTGATCGCCGAGGGCGCCACCACCATCAACATTCCCGACACCGTGGGTTACGCCGTGCCGGAGCTGTATGGCAACTTCATCAAGACCTTGCGCGAGAAGGTCCCCAATTCCGACAAGGCCATCTGGTCAGTGCATTGCCACAACGACCTCGGCATGGCGGTGGCCAACTCCCTGGCCGGCGTGAAGATCGGCGGTGCCCGCCAGGTTGAGTGCACCATCAACGGCTTGGGTGAGCGCGCTGGAAACTGCTCGCTTGAAGAAATCGTCATGGCCGTCAAGACGCGACGCGACTATTTCACGCTCGACGTGGGCATCGATACCCAGCACATCGTGGCTGCCAGCCGCATGGTCAGCCAGACCACCGGCTTCGTGGTTCAGCCCAACAAAGCGGTGGTGGGGGCCAACGCCTTCGCGCATGCGTCCGGCATCCACCAGGACGGCGTGCTCAAGGCGCGTGACACCTACGAGATCATGCGTGCCGAGGACGTGGGCTGGAGCGCCAACAAGATCGTGCTGGGCAAACTCAGCGGCCGCAATGCCTTCAAGCAGCGCCTGCAAGACCTGGGCGTGCAGCTCGACAGCGAGTCCGAGATCAACACCGCTTTTGCCAAGTTCAAGGAGTTGGCCGATCGCAAGAGCGAGATCTTTGACGAGGACATCCTGGCCCTGGTCAGCGACGAGAGCGTGACCAGCGAGAAAGAGCAATTCGGATTCGTCTCACTGTCGCAGCGCAGCGAGACGGGCGAGCGACCGCATGCGTCTATTGTGTTCACAGTGGCCGGCAAGGAGGTGCGCGCCGAGGCCGATGGGAATGGCCCTGTCGATGCGTCGCTCAAGGCCATTGAGAGCCATGTCCAGAGCGGCGCCGAGATGGTCTTGTACTCTGTCAATGCCATCAGTGGCTCTACCGAGAGCCAGGGTGAAGTGACTGTGCGCCTGCAAAACAGCGGCCGGGTGGTTAATGGCGTGGGCTCCGATCCTGACATCGTGGTCGCTTCCGCCAAGGCCTACCTGAGTGCCCTGAACAAGCTGCAGAGCAAGGCCGACCGGGTTGCCGCCCAGGGCTGAGCCGGCCGGCTTGGACTGCAGGCGGGGGTGGGCAGCTTGAGGAATCACGCGCAAGTTTTTGATATTGCGTAACATTTTTTAATTAGATACACTCGGCGCAGTTTTTATCACCTGCCGCATATGCCACTGTCCATCCTGCGCCGTGTCCTGCCCAGCCTCGCACTTGTGGCGCTGGCGACCTCGCTGACAGTTGTCTCCCCTCTGACCTTTGCCCAAGCCGGTAAGGGCGAGTCTGCCAAGTCACAGCAGCGCAAGGCCTCCAAGGGGAACAAGGCCTCCAAGGCAGGCAACAAGGCCTCGGCGCGTAAGGTGGCGCGGGTCAATGGCAAGGGCGTCAAGGCGGCCACTCTGCGTGCAGCGGTTCCCCCACGCCCCTCTTATGGGCAGATAGCAGGTCTGCACAGTGTCTCTGATCCTCTCGACTTGAAGTCCAGCGTGGCCCTGGTGATTGACCAGGACACGCGCGAGGTGCTGATCAGCAAGAACGACCACGCGGTGCTGCCGATCGCCTCGCTCACCAAACTCATGACCGGCGTGATCGTCAGCGGTGCCAAACTGCCCATGGACGAGATGATCACCATCACCCAGGCTGATGTGGACACCGAGAAGGGCAGCACCTCGCGTCTTCGCGTGGGCACCAGCCTGAGCCGGGGTGAGCTGCTGCATCTGGCGCTCATGTCCAGCGAGAACCGTGCTGCCCACGCCCTCGGGCGAACCTACCCAGGCGGCTTGCAGTCTTTCGTCTCCCTCATGAATGCCAAGGCCCAGATGCTGGGCATGAAGGACACGCGCTACGTCGAGCCCACTGGCCTGTCGAGCCGTAACCAATCCAGCGCGCAGGACCTGGCCATCCTGGTCAATATCGCCTATGCCGACCCAACCCTGCGCGAACTCTCCACCTCCACGGGTCACGAGGTGGCCGTTGGCAGCCAAACCCTCAAGTACAACAACACCAATCGCCTGGTCAAAAGTCCTTCATGGGAGATCGGTCTGCAAAAAACCGGCTACATCTCTGAGGCCGGCCAGTGCCTGGTGATGCAAACCCGGGTGGCGGGACGCAAGCTGATCATGGTCTTTTTGGACTCTGCTGGAAAGTTCAGCCGCATCGGAGATGCCGAGCGCGTGCGGCAGTGGTTGGAGAACAACCCCATGGCCCTGCAGCGTCCGGCGCTGCGCACCGCCGAGCCAGTCAAGCTGGTGGACGGCTGAAGCTTCCTTTTTCCCACAAAAAACGGCGCCAAGAGCGCCGTTTTTCATGGGCTGGTGCGGGGTCAGGGCTTGGTTTGGAACTGCTTGCAGCCCAAGGAGGACGAGATTTCCTGTGCCGTGGCCTGCAGTTTCGGGAGCCAGTTCTCGTCCAGGCGATCGGCCGGCGCAGAGATGGACAGGCCCGCGATCAACTTGTTCTGGTCGTCGTAGATGCCTGCAGCCATGCAACGCACCCCCATTTCCAGTTCTTCGTTATCTCGGGCGATGCCGTACTGGCGGGCCTTGGAGAGCTCGCGCTCCAGAATGGGCAGTTGCGTCAGGCTGTTTTGCGTGTGACCAGGCAGGCCCGTGCGCGTGGCATAGGCCCGCAGGCGCTGCGGGTCGTCGAAAGCCAGGAACAGCTTGCCGACCGAGGTCAGGTGCAGTGGTGCGCGTCCGCCGATGGCGCGAACCACCTGCATGCCCGATCGTTCGCTGTAGGCGCGCTCGACGTAAACAATCTCATCACCCTGGCGCATGCTCAGGTTCACCGGTTGCTGGATCAGCCGGTGCAACTCGCGCATGGGTGCCAGCGCGGCATCGCGAACGCTCAGGCGAGCCTTGACCAGATTGCCCAGCTCCAGAAGACGCATCCCTAGGCGGTAGCTGCCGGCCATGGGGCGGTCCACGAAGCGGCCCACGGTCAGGTCGTTGAGGATGCGGTGGGCCGTCGATGGATGGAGTCCTGACTTTTCGGAAATCTCTTTGAGTGAAACCGGCTCTTCACGGCCGGCCAGAATTTCCAGCAGCGTGAACATGCGTCCGATCACCTGGACGGTGGGTTCGACCGGCAGACTGGACGAATCGTCTTTTTTCATATTCAGCTTCACACTCCGGACTGCATTTTACTTTGTGAAATTGCAGGAAGCTGACATTTGGCCGCGTCAGGGGCTCAGCTGGCGTCGATCCACTGTCCCCCTACCAGCTTCTGGTTGGGCTGGAAGCGGGCCTTGTAGTTCATCTTGGGACTCTCGCCGATCCAGTAGCCCAGGTACACATAGGGCAAGTTCAGCCGGCGGGCCTGCTCGATCTGCCAGAGGATGCTGTAGGTGCCATAGCTGGCCTTGTCCCCGGGCTCGTAGAAGGTGTAAACCGCGGAGATGCCGTCCTCGAGCACATCGAGAATGGAGACCATGCGCAGCCTGCCCAGCGCGGGTGCGGTCTGGCCTTCGATGGCAGGCTCTGCAGGGTCACGGAACTCAATCAGCCGGGAGTTGACCCGGCTTTGCAGCAGGAACTGGGTGTACTGGTCGATGCTGTCCTGGTCCATGCCGCCTCCGGCATGGCGGCCGTTTTGGTAGCGCAGGTAGAGTTGGTAGTGTTCGGGTATGAAGCACAGATTGAGCACCCGGGCTTCGAGGTGGGTTTGCTGCTTCCATGCCCGGCGCTGGCTCCGGTCGGGGACGAAGCGCTCCACCGGCACGCGCAGGGGCACACAGGCCTGACAGCCGTCGCAATAGGGCCGGTAGGTGAACATCCCGCTGCGCCTGAAGCCCCGCGACACCAGGTCAGAGTAGGCCGCGTTGTGAATCAGGTGACTGGGTGTGGCCACCTGTGAGCGCGCCTGCCGCCCCGGCAGGTAACTGCAGGGGTAGGGCGCCGTGGCATAGAACTGCAGGGTCTGCAGCGGCAGATCTTTGAGGTGCGTCACGCGTGAACCATCAAGAAAGCTCAGACCAGTATAGGTGGCTGAAACGCCAGAGCGGCGCGGGCTGCGCCACCCGCTCGGCCACCTCCGCCACAAAGTGCGCACGGGGCACCTCTGCAGCCCCGAGCGAAGCGAGATGGGCCGTATTCTGCTGGCAGTCGATGAGGTCCATGCCTTGGGCCCGACAGAAGGCCACCAGCGCGGCCAGGGCGATCTTGGATGCATCGGTGCGGTGGGCAAACATCGACTCACCAAAGACCATGCGCCCCAGGCTCACGCAATACAGACCGCCGATCAATTCGCCGTCCACCCGGGTCTCGATGCTGTGCGCCAGCCCGTCGCGGTGCAGGGCCTCGTAGGCCTCGATCATTTCCTGCACGATCCAGGTGCCGTTCTGGCCCGCACGCGGTTTGCCCGCGCATTGCCGGATCACCTCGCTGAAGTCCTGGTCCATACATACCTCGCAGCCCGGCGTGGCCTGAAAGCGCAGCAATGTCTTTTTCAGTGATCGGTGCAGCCTGAATTGGTCCGTGCGCAGCACCATGCGGGGGTCAGGGCTCCACCAGAGCACCGGTTGCCCTGCACTGAACCACGGAAAGATCCCGTGGGCATAAGCGTGCCTGAGCGTCTCGAGCTTGAGTGATCCGCCTGCAGCCAGCAGGCCTGGGGCGGGCGCGTGCGAGCTCCAGGCTTGTTCCACGGGCGGGAAGAGGTCGCCGTCGAGCAGCCAGGGTATGGGTTGGGGTGGGCGTCGCATGACAGCACGGTGGCTCAATCGATCCTGTCGATGGTAGCGCCAAGTCCGCCGCGCCGCGTCGCTTCGGTCCCGTCAGCCTTGTCGGTGCAAGCTGACTCGGCTGCGGCCTACCGGCTGATGGGCCGTTTTTCCGCTGTTTTCTAGAGTAGGTGTCGATCTGTGACAAACGCAACGAGCCGAGCGCACCTGGCGCAGGACATCGCTCAGACCCCACACCCTGCAGAAACGGGCCAGGACCCGGGAGGAGCAGAACATGAACACCATCGCTGAACTTTTCAAGCGGATGCCGATCGCCGCCATCGTCGACGATCAGCTCTACGATGCCCAGCGCAAGCTGCTAGAGCACGAGGCCGCCGCTGAACACCATGCCGCCCTGGCGGAGATGTACCTTTGCCGCGTTCAACGTCTGCTGCAAACCGGCACCCGCAGCAAGTCCAGTGATGCGGTCGAGGACAGCGCCGCCATAGCCCTCAAGACCGGCCGACGCCTGCGCGCCTGAAGCGGATGCAGGCGCTGGAGCAGGAGCAGATGGCGCTATCAGGTGCGCCAGGTGGGCAGCGTCCAGTTGCGCCAAAGCGCCAGGCCCCTGAGCCCTGCTGTCAGGCCCACGCAGCCGATCAGCGCCAGCCAGCCTGGCGCCTGGGCCTGCCACAGTCCCACGTAAAGCCAGCCCCCCGCAAAAGCGCAGACTGCATAGGGCCTGTGGTCATGGAAAGCGGAGGGAATCTGGTTGCAAACCACATCACGCAACACCCCGCCAAACACGCCGGTGATCACGCCCATGAGCACGCACACCACCAGCGGCAGGTCCTGCTGCAGGGCTTGATGCACTCCGGTGGCGGCAAACAGGCCCAAGCCCAGCGCATCGGGCCACTGGATGGCTTTTTCGGTCAGTTCGAAATGGCGGTGGCGCAGGAAAAACATGGCCAGCAGGCACAGGGCTAGCACCCCCCAAAGCACGTCCACGTGCTGCACCCAAAAGAAGGGGCGATGGTCCAGCAGCAGGTCGCGCAAGGTGCCTCCACCAAAGGCGGCGATGAAGCCAACCACGCACACCCCCACGGCGTCCAGGCGCTTGCGTGCCGCCTCCATGATCCCGGAGAGGGCGAAGGCAGCCGTGGCCGCCAGCTCCACCACCAGGCGCAGGGTCTCGCCCCAGGCGTATGTGTCCATTTCTCAGCGAGGCGGGGCGGCGATGCCCAGGCGCTCGGCGCTCCACTTGAGCAAGTAGGCCCCGATCAGCGCGCCGATCAGGTCACCGATCACCATGTAGATCATCTGCTGAGGTGTACCAAGCAACTGAGGCGCCAGCAGGACCCAGGCAAAGTGGTGCAGCAGGGCGTTCGCCAGGCAATAAATGACGGTCACCACCGAGAGGTCGCGCAAGGACACCAGGCTCACCGATCGCCTGAACCACTGCTCGAAGATGAGCACGGCCAGTACGGGACCTGCAGCGGAGCAGAGCATGTTAACCACTCTTTGTAGCAGGGGATCCTGCTGGTTGTTCAGAAGGATGACCACGCCACCGAGCAAACCTGCCAGCAGGCCCTTGACCTTGCCGAGCAGCAGGACGTTGAGCAAGCGCAAAAAGGCCGGGAGGTAAACCAGGGCCACATTGGGATTGATCTCAGCGAACGAGAACACCCAGTGGTTCAGTGTGTGGACCAAGGGATAGACCAACCCCAGGCCCAAGACGAGGAGGGCGTCCGTCACAATGCGTCGCCTGCTTGCTGCTGCATGCTTTCATTTTTGCATCACTTCATTGCCGCATTGGCGAGAAACCACCGATTTGCGCACGGCAGCACCCAGGCTAAACCTCACCGCCCCATGAGCACCCACCTGATCGATCTCAAGCGATTGCGCGCTGCCTGCGCTGTTCAGGCCCTGGGCAGCACCGTGCAAGCTGCGCAGGCCCTGCGGGTGGCTCAGTCCTCGGTGGCCCGTGCCATCCAGGACCTGGAGCGAGCCTGTGGCCAGGTGTTTTTCCACCGTGTAGGCCGGGGCATGCAAGCCACTGAGGAGGGCACATCCTTCTTGCATCGCGCCCAGCGGGCCTTGAGCTGCCTGGCGGTTCTGGGCGGCCCTGAGGGGCGTGCCGGTGTGCATGCCCTGTCCTGGTTGCTTAGTCGCTTTGCCATGGGCCTGGGCCTGAGACAGATGCAGGTGCTCAAGGCCCTGGGCCGCAACTTAAGCCTGGCCGGGGCGGCAAAAGAGCTGGGGGTGGGCACGTCGGCCGTGCACCAGAGCCTGGCGCAACTGGAGCACCTGGCCGGGGCGGCCCTCTTCATTCGTTCCCGTCGTGGCCTGCGCCTGACCGACGCTGGCGAGATGGCGCTGCATGCGGTCAATCTGGCCTGGTCGGAACTGGAACAGGCCCAGCAAGAGCTGAGCTGGCGGGCGGGTGCACTGCGCGGCTCCTTGGTGATAGGCACCTTGCCTTTTTCCACGGGGCTGTTGCTGCCCAAGGCGGTGGAGTCCGTGCTGAGCGCCCACCCGGGTCTGGACATCAGCATCGTGGACGGTACCTACGACGTGCTCTTGCAGCGGCTGCGGGAGGCCGAGATCGACGTGATGCTGGGCGCCTTGCGCACCGAGGTGCCTGCACCGGACTTGCGGCAGGAGACCTTGTTCGAAGACCGGCTGGCGGTGGTGGTGCGGGCTGCCCATCCCCTGGCTCAGCGGGCGGCACTGACCTGGGCCGACCTGGCAGATGCCGACTGGGTCATGCCCATGCCGGCCACCCCGGCCCAGAAAGTGTTCGAGCAGGCGTTTGCGGCGACCGGCCTGCCCCTGCCGACCAGCCACCTGAGGGTGAACAGCGCCCTGATGATGCAGGCCCTGCTGGCGCAGACCGACCGCCTGGCCCTGATGTCGCCGCGCCAGGTCCGACGCGAGATCGAGGCGGGCTTGCTCCGGGAGCTGCCTGTGCAGGTGCAGCATGCCCCCAGGCCGATTGGCATGGTGCTGCGGGCCGACTACCTGCCGCCCCCAGGGGCAGGACTGTTGCTCGAGCAGTTCAGGGCTTTCGGCCAAGTCTTGCGCGACCAGGCTTGAGGTCGCCTGCATTCCTCTTCAGAGGGGATCTAGGGTTATCGCGGAGCTTCATTCAGCGCTTTGCATAGCTCGTCCGGACAAGGCATTAGACGCGGTGGCCTGGCTTTGCGACTATCCTTGCATGGGGTGCGCTCTGTCATGGGCGCCAGTTCCATCTCAATACCCAGTTAACACGGAGACTTTCTCATGTCCCTTTCCCTGCACAAGCGTCAGCTCCTGGGCATGGCCGCCTCGGCCATGCTGCTCGGCGGCCTGCTGCCCTCGGCCCAGGCCCAGGACAACACCTTCAAAATCGGCCTGATCGTGCCCCTGACGGGGCCTTTTGCCTCCACGGGCAAACAATTGGAAGCGGCCGCGCGTCTGTACATGGCACAGAACGGTGCCACCGTTGGTGGCAAGAAGGTGCAGCTCATCGTCAAGGACGACACCGGCGTGCCTGACGTCACCAAGCGTCTGGCCCAGGAGCTGATCGTCAGCGACAAGGTCAATGTGCTCGCAGGTTTTGGCCTGACCCCCCTGGCCATGGCCACCGCGCCGATTGCCACGCAAGCCAAGACCCCCATGGTGGTAATGGCTGCGGCCACCTCCATCGTCACCGAGGCCTCGCCCTACATCGTGCGCACCAGCTTCACGGTGGCGCAGGTGGTCACGGTGCTGGCCGACTGGGCCACCAAGAACAACGTCAAACGCGTGGTCTCTTTGGTCACCGACTACGCGCCGGGCATTGATTCGGAGAGATTCTTCAACACACGCTTCCAGAACAACGGTGGCGTGGTGATCGAGACCCTGCGCGTGCCCCTGCGCAGCCCCGATTTCGCGCCTTTCCTGCAAAAGGTGCGCGATGCCAAGCCCGATGCGCTGTTCACCTTCGTGCCGTCCGGGCAGGGCGCCGCCCTCATGAAGCAGTTCACCGAACGCGGCCTGGACAAGGCTGGCATCAGGCTGATCGCCGAGGGCAGCGTCACCGATGACGACATCCTCAACAGCATGGGCGATGCAGCTCTGGGCGTGGTCACCGCCCACCACTACTCGGCCAACCACAAGTCGGCCCTGAACAAGAAGTTCGTCGATGCTTTCGGCAAGGCCAACAACGGCCTGCGCCCGAACTTCATGGCCGTGGGTGCCTACGACGGCATGCGCGTGATCTATGAAGCGGCCAAGTCCACCAAGGGCGGCACCGGCGACACCTTGCTCAATGCCATGAAGGGTCAGGTTTTTGAGAGCCCGCGCGGTCCGATGTACATCGACGCGCAGACCCGTGATGTGGTGCACAACGTCTATGTGCGCCGCGTGGAAAAGCAGGACGGCCAGCTCTGGAACGTGGAGGTTCAGACCGTCACCGACGTCAAGGACATCGGCAAGACCCGTTAAGCCCGGGCGCAGGCCGCCTGCGCTTGTCCGACAAGGGGCCTTTGCCATGGCAAGGCCCCTTGTTTTTTTGACAGCCCTTCCCGTTCATGACAAGGGCTGCATGACCGTTTCAGTGAGACCAGCATGAGCCTTCCAACCCTGCTCCTGTTGCCGGGCCTGATGTGCGACCACACGGTCTGGCATCCTTTGCTGCCGAGCCTCTCGGCACGACGCACCTGCGTGGTCGTGGACCATGGTGACAGCGATGACCTGCAAGACATGGCCCTGCGAGTGTTGGCCACGGCCCCCGAGCGTTTCGCCCTGGCTGGTCACTCCATGGGCGGCCGCGTGGCGCTGGAGGTTTGCCGCCTGGCGCCTTCGCGCGTGAGCCATCTGGCCCTGTTGGACACGGGCTATCTGCCACTGGCCAGCGGCGAGGCAGGCCAGGAGGAGGTGCGCAAGCGCCAGGCCCTGCTGGTCAAGGCGCGCGAGCAGGGCGTGCGCGCCATGGCGCGTGAGTGGGTGCAGGGCATGGTCCATCCGGGCCGGCTCAGCGATGGGCCGCTGATCGAGGCCATCCTCGACATGTTCGAGCGCAAGAGCGCCGACATCTTCGAGCGGCAGCTTCGCGCCCTGGTTCGTCGCCCCGATGCTACGCAGGTGCTGGAGCACCTGGCCATGCCCACCCTGGTGCAATGCGGGCGCCAGGACAGCTGGGCCAATGTGGCGCAGCACCAGGCGCTGCACGCCCAGGTGCCGGGCGCGGTGCTGGACATCATTGAAGACGCTGGCCACATGGCCCCCATGGAGCGCCCCGAGGCAGTGTCTGCATCGCTGCTGCGCTGGCTGGAGATGGCGCCATGAGCCTGGCTCAATTGCTGGCCGAGCGCGACGTGCGCGCCGTGGTGATGGCTTCAGCCCGGCTGGTCGATGCCCAGGACTGGCGGGCTTTTGCTGACCTGTTCACCGAGGATGCGCAGCTCACCCGCCCGGATGGCTCGCTGATGCAGGGCCGCGAGGCGGTGTACCAGGCTTATGCTGCACGCAGCCCCGAGCGCCTGACGCAGCACGTGCTCTCCAACCACGAAGTCACTTGGGTGGATGCGCACCAAGCGCTTTCGCGCTGCCTGGTCTTGCTGTGGAGCGGCAAGCGCTCGGACCCTGCACCATCACAAGGCCGGCCGGCCGATGCGCCGCAGCAGCTCGGTGAGTTCGTTGACACGCTGGTGCTCACGCCGATGGGCTGGCGCATCGCCCACCGGCAGGCACGCTTCATGTTTCACCGCGCGAACTGAGGCCGCGTCTTCTTCGGCCTGCGTGCACGGCCGAGGAGGCGAAAATTCACGCTATAATCTTGGTCTCGATTCCTCAATAGCTCAGTCGGTAGAGCGCCGGACTGTTAATCCGTAGGTCCCTGGTTCGAGCCCAGGTTGAGGAGCCAGACACATCGAACGAAAACCAGCACTTAGGCCACAAGCCTAGGTGCTTTTTTTTGGGTCCTTGCGGATCTTCAGCTCAGGCCCGCATCCAGGGTGTACCGCTGGCGGGATGCGCGACACATAGATCGATGTGCTCCCCAAGCACCTCGCTCAGGGCAGCCTGTGCGAGTTCTGGGCGGTTGTTCTGTCGGCTCAGGTGGGCGGCGACCACCTGCCTCAAATGGGGCTTGAGATGCGCAGCCACTTCTGCGGCTTGTCGGTTCGAGAGGTGGCCCATGTCACCTCCGACCCGTTGCTTGAGAAAGCCTGGGTAGGCCGACTCACTGAGCAACTGCGCATCGTGGTTGCATTCCAGCAGCAGCGCACTGCAGCCCTTGAGATGCGCCAGCACGTGCTCCGGGACATGACCCAGGTCAGTGAGGATGCCCAATTGAGTTTGTCCATCGTCCACGCTCAGTTGCAAGGGCTCCAGCGCGTCATGCGGTACGGTAAACGGGCACAGCTCCATGCAGCCCAGATCGATCCTGTCGCCATCAGCCGTCACGCGCAGCCAGCTGTTCAGTGCAGGTTCGCCGCAGCCTCGCCAGGTGCCCTCGCTCATCCAGATGGGCACATGGTGCTGCCGCACCACCTGGGCTGCGCAGCCGATGTGGTCGCCGTGCTCGTGGGTAATAAAGATCGCGTCCAGATCGTCGAGGCCAAGCCCTGCTTCAGCCAGACGCCGGGCCAGCACCCGGATACCCAGGCCGCAATCGACCAGCAGCCTAAAAGGGGCCAGACCACCGGCTTCAATCAAGGTGGCGTTGCCTGAGCTGCCACTGCCCAGGCTTTTAAATCGCAACAAGATAAGGCCCCGCAGGGCTTACTTCATGTCGTCTGCGATGACCTGCACGATGCGCTTGGCATTGGCGGAGGTGTCAGGCTGGCCTTCTGCATTGAGTACCGACACGGTGGTGCGGTTGGGCTCACTGCGCAGCGAGATCCGGTACTTCAGGGGTGCCGCTGGCGTGCTCTTGCTGAAGATTCGCGCAAACCTGCCCTGGTCCTTCTGGTCGGCGACGGGGTCGACATAGCGCACGAAGTAGATGCCTTGCGCACGGTCCCGGTCCTCGACCGTGAAGCCCGCGCGGTCCAGCGAGAGGCCGACACGGCGCCAGGCACGGTCGAAGCCTTCATCGATGAGGACCACCGATTGGGTGCCTGCGGTGCCCACACGAGCGACGGACTGCTGTGCGGCCGGCGCGGCTGCACGCGCCTGCTCCTGGGCCACGCCCAGACGCACCATGAGGCGGCGCAGGAATTCGGCTTCCAGTTCGGGGTCGGCTGCACGCGGCTGCCAGATGGTGGAACCCGAGCCAGGGCTGCCGCCCGTGCCCTGCACGGTTTCGACCAAGCCGCGGTGGCTGATGTATATCTCGGTTGAGCCGTCGGCGGCACGCTCCAGGCGGGTGCGGAACTTGTCGCGCTCGCCGGTCGAGTAGAGGCTGTCAAACACCCGTCCGATGGTGCGCCGAATGATGTCCTGCGGCAGCTTTGCCCGGTTCTCGGCAAAGTCCGTCTCCAGAATGCCATTGTCTTGCTGCTCGATGGCCAGGAGAAAGCCGCTTTCCTGCCAGAACTCTCGCACCGGATCCCACAGCTTTTCGGGCGGGCGTTTGACCACCAGCCAGCGCTGATTCCCCGCTCGCTCTATGCGCACATCCCCCGCTGCCGCCGCAGCCGTCGAGGCGCCCCGATTGGCACCGGCCGCCGCCTGGCCCGCTTGGAAGCCTGCAGCCGAAACCGGCGCACCAGGTACTGCGTAACGGGCCTCGCGCGTGAGTTGCGTTAGGTCTGGCGGCACATCCAGGCTGGGGGCCTTGCTGCTGGCCGACTTGTAATCAATCCTGTCGCCGCTCATGAGATTACCCAGGCTGGAGCAACCCGAGAGCGCCAGCAAGGTCG
>CANGYC010000031.1 GCA_947457975.1 Comamonadaceae bacterium
CGCTGCGAAGCGGCGGGCCTGCCCTTTCTGGAGCTGCCGTTTTCGGGCACCAGCCTGCAGGTGGCACGCGGCGAGGGCGTGGGCCTGATCGGCGGCGACGAGGCGCTGGCGCAGCGCCTGGCCCCCGTGCTGGACGCGGTGTGCCCCAAGCGCGAGCACGTGGGCCGCTGCGGCGATGCCAACCGCACCAAGCTGGCCGTCAACCTGGTCTTGGGCCTGCACCGCGCCGCGCTGGCCGAGGGCCTGGTGTTCGGCCGCAGCCTGGGCCTGGATCCGGCCCGCCTGCTGCACACCCTGCAGAACTCTGCCGCTGCCTCCAGCGTGATGAAGGTCAAGGGCAGCCTTATGGTCGAGCGCCGCTACGAGCCGCCGCAAAGCCGGGTGGACCAGAGCCTCAAGGACTTCACGCTCATCCAAGAACTGGGCCTGAGGCAAGGCCAGGCCCTGCCGTTGGCCAGCCTCTATATCGAGCTGCTGGCCTCCTGTGCGGCCCGCGGCGAAGCCCACCTCGACAACGCCATCATCCAGGAGGCCATCGCCCGCTGCGAGGCCCGCCCCTAGGAGAGCTGCCATGACCGCTGCATCCCAGCCCCTGCCAATCCGCCGCGCCGACGCTTTTGCGCTGCGCCTGCCCCTGTGCAAGCCTGTGCTCATGGCCGGTGTGCGCCTGGAGCATTCCGACAACCTGGTGGTGCGCCTGGAATCCGAATCTGGTGCGGTAGGCTGGGGCGAGGTCAGCGCGGCGCCCAGCCATGGTGGCGACACCTTGCCCGCCTTGCGCCAGGCCTTCGAGCTGACTTTGCGCCCTGGCTTGCTGGGCCAGGATGCCTGCCAGCTTGGCGGCCTGTCCGCCGCGCTGTCGGCCCAGCTGTCAGCCGGCAAAAGCGCCGCCACGGCGGTGGACATGGCGCTCTATGACCTGGTGGGCCAGCACCTGGGGGTGCCCGCGCATGTGCTGCTGGGGGGACTCAGGCGCGAGACCGTGGAGCCGCTCTGGCTTATAGGCACCGGCAGCCAGGACAGCGACTTGGCCGAGGGGCGCCGCCGCTTTGACGAGGGCTACCGCTTCTTCAAGCTCAAGGTGGGTGTGCGCCCTGTGGACGAAGAGATCGAGTTGGCCCTGCAGCTGCGCAAAAGCCTTGGCCCGCAGGTGCGTCTGTGTGCCGACGCCAACATGGGTATGAATGCCGAGCAGGCCATCCGCTACGCCGAGGGCGTGCGCGAGGCTGGCCTGCAATTCTTCGAGCAGCCGCTGCACAAGGACGACATCGCGGGTTTGCAGCGCCTCATCGACACCCGTCTCATTGCAGTGGGCCTGGACGAATCCATCACCTCGGTGGAGGTGCTGATCCGCCACGCCGCCCTGGGCGTGCAGGGCGGCTCGCTCAAGACGCTCAAGCTCGGGGGGGTAAGCGGCGTGGTGGCGGCAGCGCAGGTGTGCGCCGCGCATGCCCAGCGCATCAACCTGGCCGGCAAGATCGCCGAGACCGGCATCGCCTCGGCGGCCTTGATCCACCTGGCCGGCGTGGTGCCCAACGTGGACTGGGGCGTGAGCCCCAGCCACGCCTACCTGGCTGAAGACATCGTGCGCCAGCCCGTGGCGCCCGTGCAGGGCCTCTACACCCTCTCGCAGGCCCCGGGCCTGGGCGTGGAGGTGAACGAAGCCCTGCTCTCCCGCCACCGCGTTTCCTAAAAAAGGACAGTTCATGATTCGAGCGGCATTGATCGGCTTTGGTTGGTGGGGGCAGAACATCGCCCGCGCAGTGCAGGGCAAAAGCGAACACCTGCAATTTCCTCTGGTGGTCACCAAGGAGGCCCAGCAGGCCAGTGCGGCCGCAGCCGCCCTGGGCATGCGCGTGGCCGACGACATGGCCGTGGCCCTGCAGGACCCGGACATCCAGGCCGTGGTGCTGGCCACGCCGCACTCCCTGCACGCCCAGCAGATCGTGGAGGCCGCCCGTGCTGGCAAGCATGTGTTTTGCGAAAAGCCGCTGGCGCTCAAGCATGCCGATGCGGTGCGCGCCATCCAGGCCTGCCAGGCCGCGGGCGTGACGCTGGCGGTTGGCCAGAACAAGCGCTTTTGGCCCAGCATGGTCAAGCTGCGCGAGGTGGTGGCCAGCGGCGTGCTGGGCGAGGTGCTGCACCTCGAAGGCCATTACAGCAACGAGCATTCCACCAAGTTTTTCTCCGACTGGCGTTCCTCGCCGGCCGAGTCGCCCGCCGGTGGCCTGACGGGCACGGGCATCCACATCGTTGATGCCTTCGTGGGCCTGGCTGGTCCGGCGGCCCATGTCACGGCGCGGGTGCACAGCACCCGGCAGGGCCACGACCCGCGCGATGCCACCTCGGTGCTGATCGAGTTCAAGAACGGGCTGCAGGGCTTTTTTGCCATGGTGCGCGCCACGCCGCTGTACTGGCGCGTGCATGTCTTCGGTGACCAGGCCTCGGCCGAGGCCCTGGGCGAGAACGAACTCGTCATCCGCCACCGGGGCGGGCGCGTGGAGCGCCATGTGTTCCCGGCGGTTGATTCCATCCGCGTCGAGCTCGACGCCTTCGCCTGCGGCATTCCCGCTGCGGGGCGCCAGACCGTGCCCTATCCCATCAGCCCTGCCGAGATGAGTGATGCGATCGCACTCTTCGAGGCCATCGTCCAGTCGATCGAGTCGCAGCAACCCGTTGGAGTGCCCTCATGAAGTTCTTTGCATCTACACGTTCTGCCTGGCCCAGGCGCCTGTTCCTCTCCACCCTGGCGGGCCTCAGCCTGACGGCGGGTCTGCCCGCCCTGGCGCAGGATGCGGGCTTTCCCGTCGGCCCCATCACCTTGCTGGTGCCCAACCCACCGGGCGGCGCCTCCGACATCAATGCCCGCATCCTGGTCGAGCCCTGGTCGGCCGTGCTCAAGCAGCCGGTGGTGGTGGTCAACCGTCCCGGCATGGGCGGGGCCATTGGCGCGGCCCAGGTGGCCAAGGCCAAGCCCGATGGTTACACCGTGCTGATGGCGCTGTCCTCGGTGGTGGTGGCGCCCGAGGCCGAGAAGGTATCAGGGCGCAAGCCCCTCTATGAGCTGGAGCAGCTCGAGCCGCTGGCGCTCATCTCCAGCGACCCCATGGTGGTGCTGGTGCGAGCCGATTCGCCCTGGCGCACCCTGGCCGACCTGGTCAAGGCCGCGCGCGACAAGCCGGGTGCCATCAACTACTCCTCGTCTGGCAACTTCGGGCCCATCCACCTCTCGGTGGAGATGCTGGCGCACCAGGCGGGCATCAAGCTCACGCAGGTGCCCTTCAATGGTGGCGGCCCCTCGCTGCTGGCGCTGCTGGGCGGCCAGGTGGAGATGACCACCGCCGCGCCGGCGGTGGCGCTGGCACAGATCCAGTCGGGCAAGGTGCGGCCTCTGGCCACCTCGGGCGTTAAACGCTTGCCCATGCTGCCCGACGTGCCCACCTACCGCGAGGCCGGGTTCGACGCCGAGTTCCACATCTGGGCTGGCCTGTATGTGCCCGCCGGCACGCCCCGTCCGGTGGTGATGGCACTGCGCGAGTCGCTGCAAAAAGCCGTGCGCGCGCCCGCTTTTACGGGCGGCATGCAGAAGCAATCGATCATCTTCGACTACCGCGACGCGCCTGATTTCACCCGCTTTGCCGAGGAAGACCGCGTGCGCATGACGCGCGTGGTGCGCGCCATCGGCAAGATCGACTAACCCCCATTCACCCAACCCACAAGGAAGCGAAAGCATGGCAAGCAAGAAGAAATACAAGGACATCCTGTTCGAGGTCAAGGACCAGGTGGCTTGGATCACCATCAATCGGCCCCGCGTGATGAACGCCTTTCGCGAGCAGTCGCTCGACGAGATGATCGAGGCCGTCAAGTCCACCCGCGAAGACCCCTCGATTGCCTGCATCGTGTTCCAGGGCGCGGGCACCGAGGCGTTTTCTGCCGGCGGCGACTTCTACGCCATGAAGCGGCTGAATTTCACCAATGGCGCCATGTGGAACGACCGCATGCTGGGCCTGGCCATGGCCATCCGGGGTGTGCCGATTCCGGTGATCGCCAAGGTCAACGGCTGGTGCATGGGCGGCGGCCATGAGCTGGCGCTGTGGTGCGATCTGGTGATTGCGTCCGAAAAATCCATGCTCGGCCAGACCGGCGCCAAGGTGGGCGCCTGCCCCACGGTGGGCGCCACGCAGTACCTGCCGCGCATCATTGGCGAGCGCCTGGCGCGCGAGATGATCTTCCTGGCCCGCCGCTTTACGGCAGCCGAGGCCGAGGAAATTGGCCTCATCAACAAGTGCGTGCCCGAGGATAAGCTCGACGAGGAAACGCTGGCCTGGTGCGAAACCATCAAGGGCCACAGCAGCCAGACCCTGCGCATGACCAAGAAGAGCCTGAACATGGAGTCTGACCAGCTCTACGGCTCTTGGCAGCACGGCATGGAGCTGCTGGCCCATGTGTGGGGCTCCGAGGAAAGCCTGGAAGGCATGAATGCCTTCCTGGAAGGCCGCAAGCCGAACTTCCAGAAGTTTCGCCTGCAGAACAAGGCGGTGCTCGACGACTATCTCGACGGCTTTCACCGCCACCTCAACGCCCCGCCCCACATGCGGGACTTCCCGGCCGAGGGATGAGCGCCACCTCCACGCCTGCCGAAGGGGCTCTGGCCGGCCTGCGCGTGCTCGACCTCACGCGCGTGCTGGCCGGCCCCTGGTGCGGCATGCTGCTGGGCGACCTGGGGGCCGATGTCATCAAGGTGGAGGCGCCCCAGGCCGGTGACGACACACGTGGCTGGGGCCCGCCCTTCGTTGAGGGCGAGTCGGCCTACTTTCTGGGCTGCAACCGCAGCAAGCGTGGCATCTGCATCGACTTTTCTTCCGCCGAAGGCAAGCAGCTGCTCGGGCGGCTTATGCAGAACGCCGACGTGGTGCTGGACAACTTCAAGCGCGGCACGCTGGCGCGCTGGGGCTTTGACGACGCCTGGTTCGAGGCCCATGCGCCGCGCGCCGTGCGCTGCGCCATCACCGGCTACGGGGAAGACGGCCCCTCCGCGGGCCTGCCCGGTTACGACTTCATCTTGCAGGCCGAATCAGGCCTCATGAGCATCTGTGGCCCGGTGGAGGGCGATCCCACCAAGTACGGTGTGGCCGTGGTGGACCTGGCCACCGGCATGATGGCGGCCAACGCGGTGCAGGCCGCACTGATTGCGCGCTTTCGCACCGGCCGCGGGCAGAAGGTGGAGGTGTGCCTCTTCGACACGGCGCTGGCCCTGCTGGCCAACGTGGGCAACAGCCACCTGGCCACCGGCAAGGAGGCCCGGCGCTTTGGCAATGGCCACCCCACCATCGTGCCCTACACCACCTTTGCCTGCCGCGACGGCGCAATCGCCATTGCCGTGGGCAACGATGGGCAGTTTGCCAAGCTGGCCCAGGTGCTGGGCCGGCCGCAGTGGGCACAAGACGCGCGCTTTATCCGCAACGCCGACCGCGTGGTGCACCGCCAGGCCATCGAGGCCGAGGTGGCTGCCTGCACGGCCGGCTGGGAAGGCGAGGCCCTGATCGAGGCCCTGCGCGAGGCCGGTATTCCCTGTGGCCGCGTGAACACCGTGGCGCAGGCCCTGGCTGACCCGCACACCCTGGCGCGCGGCATGGTGCACTCGCTCCAGCGCGAGGGCGCCCAGCCCTTCCGCACCCTGGCTGCACCGCTCAAGCTGCAGGGCACGCCCGTGCGCGCCGGCCGGGTGCCGCCGCGCCTGGGCGAACACACACACCAGGTGCTGCAGCAAGAACTGGGTCTGTCGGCCGCGCAGGTGGCCGACCTGGTGGCGCGTGGTGTGGTGGCGGGCCTGGCGGAGGCCGCACCATGATCACGGGCTTGAGCCACATCAGCCTCATCGTGCCCGACCTGGAGGCCGCGGCCGAGCGCCTGGGCCGTGTGTACGGCCTGGCCCTGGGCGAAGTGCGTGTGAACCAGCAGCAGGGCGTGCGCCTGGCGTATGTGGAGCTGGGCAACGCCCGCATCGAGCTGATGCAGCCCTTGCCTGGCAATGCACCGCTTCAGCGCTTTCTGGAGCGCCACCCTCAAGGCGGCCTGCACCATCTGGCCTTGGAGGTTGATTCAGTCGCGCAGACCTGCGAGGCCCTGGCAGCCTCAGGCGTGCAGCCCGTGAGCGCACCCCAGGCCCGCAACGTGCACGGCGAGCCCATCGCCTTTATTCACCCGCGCGATTTCTTGGGCGCCCTGCTCGAACTGGAAGAGCCGCACAAGCCCTGAGCAGGTTTTTAGCAGGCCTTTAACTGGCCTTTAACAGGCCCTGGCCGTTCAGCGCCAGAGCAGTTCCCAGTGCCAGGGCGCCGAGACCGCCGTCTCGGCCCAGTTCACCATGCCCGGCCAGCCCGCGCGGGCCGAGGCCAGGGCCAGCCCCAGGCTGCACACATTGGCAGTGGGCAGGAACAGAGTGCAGAACAGCAGACCCGCTTTTTGCAGATCGGTCTGGCCCAGGTGCGTCTGCGCCCAGTTCGAGCACAGGTGGTAGCCCAGCGTGAGCCCCAGCAGCGCCTGCCCGGGCGTGCCCTGCAGCTCGGGGATGAAGGGCAGGGCGGCCATCAGCAGCACCGCCGCCAGCGGAAAGAAGTAGGGCGACACATCCACCAGCCAGTTGCCCGTGCCCAGGTACTGCATGTGCCCACCCTGCGTGAAGGTGACTTTCAGGCCCGTCACCCGGTTCCCCGTGAGCAGCGCAAACAGGCTGTGCGTGAGCTCATGCTCCAGCGTGCTCAGCAGCGTCACCGACGAATGCCGCAGCAGGAAGAACCACACCAGCAGGTAGAGCAGGGCGCCCAGGAACACCACGTCCAGGGCGTCCAGGCCCAGCCGCAGTTCCTGGCCGAGCGCCCACAACACCGCAGGCAGAAACCAGGCCGCCCCCAGGGCCAGTGGCCATTTGATGGTTTGCAGGATCAGGCCGCTCCAGCGATGCCAAGGCATACCCGGCGCTCCCTGCTCAGCGCCCGGGCCGGCAGGCACCGGACCGAGGCAGATTTACATTCATATACATTGCTTTTAAATTAAGCCTGCTTTGCAAAATCTTGTGTTTATAGCCGCTCGCCTCTTGACTCGCCGGCCCGGGCCATACCCCGTGGCCGCAGCCCTGGCCCTGCTGCTCACACTGTTGCTGGCGCTGCCCGTGCGCGCCCAGGACTTCGAGGCCTGCCGCGAGCAGTTCTTCGCGGAGTTCGTGCCGCGCCTGCTGCAGCCCCGCACCGACAACCTGCAGGCCCTGTGCTTCGAGGGTTTTGCGCTGCTGCACTCGGGCCAAGCCAAAGGTCCGGTGTACGTGGCCGAGTACCTGCACCCCGCCCGCCTCAAAGACGCGCGGGGCATCCCACGCAGCAACATCTTCTACGAAGAGGCCCGCCTGCCGCGCGCCGACCGCGCCACCCTGGAGGACTACCAGGGCGCAGGCTACGACCGCGGCCACCTGGCACCGGCCGCCGACATGCCCACCCCCAGCGCCAACGCCCAGAGTTTTTCACTGGCCAACATGGTGCCCCAGGCCCACGAGCACAACCGCGGGCCCTGGGCCAAGTCGGTGGAGCGGGCCACGCGCCACTATGTGGAGCGAGGAAACGAGGTGTACGTGATCACCGGCCCCATCTACAGCGCCCCCGTGCGCACCATTGGGGCCGGCCAGGTGTGGGTGCCCGAGGCCCTGTTCAAGCTGGTGTACGACCCAGCCCGCCGCCGGGCCTGGGCCTATATCGTGCCCAATGACAACCAGGCCCGCGTGGAGGGCACCTACAGCTATGCCGAGTTGGTACGCCGCACTGGGATTGAGTTTTTGCCCCCTGGGGCGGTAGAGGAGTGAGCCGCCTGTAGCTGCCGTTCAGGAGGCGCGATCAGTCAAGGGAAGCCCTTCTCGGATCAGCTTGGCCAAGCGCTGCCGCTCTTCATCGCCAGCCGAAGCGATCTCTTCCAGCAAGGCGTCCACGCCCCTCACGCTGAGCGCAACTGAACCCATGGCCCAGTGCGGAAAGAGACGGCCTGTGTCTTCGATTCGCTCGACCCACTCAAACTCAGTGTGCCGATGGTCAACTTGAATCCGATCCAGGAGGGCTTCGAGCGCGGCCTTGGGCCCTTCCAGGATTTGCACAATGTGACCTGCCCCCCCCCACCAGCCGTGCCAGCATAAAGTTCGTGAAGTCCGCCGCCCAGCAGAATGACGGGCATGAAGAAAAGCAGATTTACCGAGGTGCTGACCGCAGTCCGGGTAACGCTGTCCTAGCGTAGGCCGGGCGTCGAACGATCTCGCGAAGTGCCAACACGGTCTGCCTAGGGCCTTCCTGCATCGCCATCGCTACAAATTGCCGCAGGGGTGCAAGCGAAAGATTCCCGCCTGGATCGGCGACGGCTTCGAACAACACGTCGACTCGCCCGTCTGCTCGCGGACGGAGTTGCCAAAGCGATTCAAACAAGGGCATCCTTACTCGACTTGGATCTTGAGGAAGATGTCCAGTAACTGCGCGACCTGCTAGCGTGATCACGAAAGTTTCTGGATCTTGTTTCATAGACCAAGCCACCACCACTTCACGGTCAGCCAAAGGCCACGGCATTGATGTGACGAAGAGCATCACGCCTTGCAGGGGGCCCTGGGATTCCAGACTCCTTGCTTCGCGTGTTCGATAGACCCATTCGTGTGCGCGAGATGAATCGAGAAGCACTGCCGCCAGAGATAACAGCGGCGCATCAATGACGGCGGTCACTCGCAAGTTAGGAAGCGCATCGGCGCGCCGCCTTGACCAAAGTGCAATTTCGGCACTGGGATCGTCGCGTACGAGGTGCCAGCTCTCGCTCGGGTGGCTGCCTGTCGCCTTGGTCTGAGCGTGTGCTGACTGGGTCAGAGACAAAGCCAAGATGGCAGCGCTCAAGCCCCAAACCATCACGCTCCAGGCACCCCTAGCCCTGCCGATGAGCAACATGCACCTTGCGCAGGATTGTTTTCTAGCAGGCCAAGTCAATCTGATCATCCAATCTGTTGACCACCAGCGTTGGAACTGCCCTGGCTTTTCAGGAGGCTGGTTGGTTTTGGTTGAGCTGGCAGTTTCGCCTTGCAGGACGAATTGTCGCCAGTAGTTTGCCTCAGCCTCTGACGGCGGGATGTACCCAACGGGTTCGAGCAGTCGGATGTGATTGACCCAGAACACTCATTGCGGGCGGCCAGTTCCTAGAGTGGCCTTGTCTTCCAAGGTGTTGGGTCGTGAACCAGCTTGAAATGCCAAATGCCAGTTCACAAGTGATGGTGTTGGTCAGCACAACCATCAGATAGCCGGCATCTTTTTATCTGTTGAGACTTGCTGAGTGCCAGAAAAGCCAGCACCAAGCTCATTAAGGACAAGGCGTGGCCTCGGCCAAACCTCTATCGGGCCTGGGCCGCTTACTTGCGGCCGCCCAGGTAGGTGGCCATCACGGCAGGATCGTTGGCCAGCTGTGTACTGGGACCTTCCAAAACTAGTCGCCCCGTCTCAAGAACGTAGCCGTAGTCACTCACCTGCAGCGCAGCTCGTGCGTTTTGCTCGACCAACAGCACCGCAACTCCCGCACTTCGCAGGTCGGCCACGATGTGAAAGATCTCCTTGACGATAAGAGGGGCGAGTCCCAAGCTGGGTTCGTCCAGCATCAACACCTTGGGTTTAGCCATCAAGGCACGTCCCAGCACCAGCATGGCCCGTTCGCCACCTGAAAGTGTGCCAGCCAATTGAGCGCTACGTTCTTTCAGGCGAGGAAAGCGCTGGTACACCTCGGCCAAGCCCTCACGGTAATCCCGAAGGCCTTGACTGAAGCGGGTGTAAGCGCCCATGAGCAGGTTGTCTTCCACGCTCATGGCTGAAAAAAGCTCCCGCTTTTCAGGCACCAAACTCAGACCTGCTGCGACACGGCTTTCCACATCAAGCGGTCTCATGTCGTTTCTATTGAACTCAAGCTGGCCAGACGAGGGAAGCTGTCCCATGATGGCCGAGAGCAAGGTGGTTTTACCCGCCCCATTGGGACCAATCACGGTGGCAATCTGGCCGGGCATCAGCTTGAGGCTGACGCGATGGACAGCCTCTACCTTGCCGTAGAACACGCAAAGCTCCTGAACCTGGATGAGAGGTGCTGCAAGTCCACCCGTGTTATCGATGCCTGTCGTCATTGCACACTTCCCAGGTAAGCCTCAATCACAGCAGGATTACCCTGGATGTCCTCAGGCAAGCCCTCTGCAATTTTTTCTCCAAATTCCATCACGACGATTCGATCCACCAAGCCCATCACAAAGTCCATGTCGTGCTCGACAAGAAGAATGGACAAGCCTTCGGTACGCAGCTGCTTAAGCAGTTTGGCAAGGGCCTGCTTTTCCTGCAGACGCAGACCCGCTGCGGGCTCATCCAGCAGAAGCAAGCAAGGATCGGCACACAAGGCGCGTGCAATTTCCAGGATCCGCTGGTCACCCAGAGGCAGATTTCCGGCCAGGGTTTGGGCTTGAGAACCGAGACCCACGCGGTCGAGTTGACGCTGAGCTTCCTGCAAGATCTGTTGCTCCTCAACCCGCTCAAGGTGGAGCATGGACCGCGCAACACCAGCGCTGCCTCGCAGATGAGCGCCAATGGCGACATTTTCCAGAACACTGCGATGGGGTAAAAGCTGCACGTGCTGAAAGCTGCGGCTCATGCCCAATTGGGCAATCGCATGAGGCTCCCGCAGGGTAATGTTCTGATCCAGAAAGCTCACCTCACCAGAGCTGGCCGGACTGACCCCCGACAGCAAATTGAAGGTCGTGCTTTTGCCCGCGCCATTTGGCCCGATCAGCGCCAGGATTTCGCCCGCCCGCAGCTCGAAACTCACATCATTGACCGCCACCAGCCCACCAAAGCGCTTTGTCACATGGCTGACCCGCAGGACGGGCGTGCCCCGCTGCGGATGGGTCTCACGCTTGGGCAGGGGTGAAACGATGCTGGTTTGACTGCTCAACGGCGAATGGCGCTCCTGCCGTCCGCTCCAGCGACTGGCCAGGCGAGGCCACAGCCCTTCTGGGGCGCGGTGCAAGGTGAAAATAATGAGAACGGCGAGCACGATGGTTTCGTAATTCCCGTTCTGCCCGATCAATGCCGGCAGGTATTCGACCAGCCATTCACGCAACAAAGTGATGATCCCCGCGCCGAGAATAGCGCCGCCCAGATAGCCTGCGCCACCAAGGACCGTCATGAAAAGGTACTCGATGCCGTAATTCAAGCCGAAGGGCGTGGGATTGACGAAGCGCTGGAAATGCACGTAAAGCCAGCCCGAGACACCGGCCAAGACCGCCGCAAGCACGAACACCAGCAACTTGATCTGAGGCACATTCACGCCCATGGCGGCAGCCATGCTCCGGCCACCACGCAGGCAACGGATTGCACGGCCTATGCGTGACTCCAGTAAGTTCGACACCGCCCAGATGGCCAGGAGCACCATGAACCAGACAAGGTAGGTGAATCGACGACCCGTGTCGATTGGCAGACCGAAAAGGTCGATGGAGGTGATGCCACTCAGCCCTGTGTGTCCTCCCAGCAGCTTCAGGTTGCCCGCCAGGTAATACAGGCTCAAGCCCCAGGCAATGGTGCTCAGAGGCAGGTAGTGACCGGCCAGGCGTAAGGTCAATGCGCCCAGCAACAAAGCGGTCAGGACCACAAAGCCCAGACCGACCCACAACGACAGCCAGGGAGACCAGTCAAAAGAGCTGCAAAGAATGGCGCTGGTGTAGGCCGAAATCCCCACGAATGCAGCCTGCCCGAAGGAGGTCATTCCGCCAATTCCAGTCAGCAACACCAGGCCCAGAGCCACCAGGCTGAATAAGCCGGTGTAGTTGAGGATAGTGACGAGCGACTCGGGCAGCACCCAGGGCGCCAGCACGAGCAGGCCGATGCCCAGCATGATGGCAACACGCCGATTCATTCCTCATCCTCCTCAGTGTGGTGAGAGCGCAGAGACCGCCACAGAAGCACGGGCAAAATCAACGTGAAGACGGCCACTTCCTTGAAGGCACTCGCCCAGAAGGACGAATAGGACTCCAACAAGCCCACCAGCAAGGCACCAATGGCCGCCAGGGGATAGCTGACCAGGCCACCGATGATGGCGGCCACGAAGCCCTTGAGGCCGATCAGAAAACCCGTGTCGTAAAAGATGGTCGTGATCGGTGCGATCAAGAGGCCCGACAGCGCTCCGATCGTAGAAGCCAAGGCAAACGCCATCATTCCCGCATGCGTCGATCGAATGCCCATGAGCTGGGCCCCCGTTCGGTTAACGGCCGTGGCTTTCAAAGCCTTACCCCGGAAGGTATGGCTGAAAAACCAGAACAGCATGGCAATGCTGGCGGCCGTCATGCCCAGCACCCAGAGGGACTGGCCAGTGACCTGCAGTGATCCGATGGAAATACGCAGGTCGCTGAAAGGCTCGGTTCGCGAACCCTCTGCGCCAAACAGAACCAAACCCATGCCCGTGATTGCCAGATGTACCGCCACTGAAATGATCAGCAGCACCAGCACGGAGGCACCGGCCACAGGCTGGTAAGCGACCCGATAGATCAGGGGACCGAAAGCACCAACCAAAGCCAGTGTAAGTGCGCCTTGCAAGAGAGGGTGAAACTGCCGGGGTGCAGCCCAAGCCGCGAAGAATGCCAACAGACATGGCAGTAGACCGAAAAAAACAAAGGCGCGACCTGCCCGCTCCCAGCGTCGCTCACTCCAAGCCAAGGAACACTCCATGAGGACGGCCAGCAGCGCAAGTAAGAGCAAAAGCCAGACCGTACCAGGTAGCTTTCCAGCCTGAAAAGCCGCCATGGTCAACGCGGCATACGCCACATAGTCCCCTTGAGGAACGAAGATCACACGCGTCACCGTAAAAACCAGCACGATACCCACGGCCAGGAGGGCGTACACCGCCCCTGTGATGACCCCATCTTGTGCAAGCAGGGTCGCAATGGTCAGGTCCATGCCTGCTCCTTCGAGTCAAAGCTCATTTTTTGGATTCTTCGTTACAGGACAGGCCCATGTAAAAGTCCCCCAGAAGGTGGGGCCGAAGCCCCGCCTTCTTACTTCACCAGCTTCCAGTCACCGCCCTGGATTTGCACCAACACCCGTGCACGGCTGTCTACGCCCGCATGGTCCTGGGGCGTCATGTTGTAAACAGCATGGGTACCTGCCACGTTCTTGGTATTTTCCAAGGCGTCGCGCAGGGCTTGGCGGAAGGCGGGAGAACCAGGCTTGGTTTTCTTTGCAGCTTCAGCCACAGCAGCGTTGGCCAGCAGAAAGGCGTCGTAGGAATACGCTGCGAAAGCATTGCGGGAACCAGCACCAAAGGCTGCCTCATACAGCTTGGTGAATTCCAGCGAAGCCTTCTTCGTGGGGTTGGAATCAGGCAGCTGTTCAGCCACCATGACCGGGCCTGTGGGGGCGTAACCTCCCTCGATATTCTTGCCCCCCACCCGGAGAAAGTCTTTGTTGATCACACCGTGGTTGTGATAAACCTTGCCCTTGTAGCCACGTTCTGCCAAGGTCACGTGTGGCAGCGCGCCAGGTGTACCTGAGCCTCCCACCACGACGGCATCAGGGTTGGTCGACAAGACCTTGAGAACCTGGCCAGCTACCGAGGTGTCACTGCGCCCGTAGCGCTCTTCAGCCACGATCTTGATCCCTGCTGCATCCGCATGCGCCTTCAGGCCATTGAGCACCAGGTCTCCCCACGCATCAGAAAAGCCGATGAACGCCACAGTCTTGACGTTGCTGGCCTTCATGTGATCGGCCACAGCGCCCATCATGATGGCCGCTGGTTGAGGAATGGTGAACACCCAGGGGTTCTTGGAGGCAGCCGGGCCGACAGGAGACAGCGCAATCTGAGGCGTCTTCTGTTCAGCGGCCACATCCGTGATGGACGTGGCTGCAGGCACGCTGCTGGAGCCGATGATCAGATCGACCTTGTCTTCAGCGATCAGCTTGCGGGCGTGCTTGACCGCATTGGTGGGATCGGTCGCATCGTCCATGATGATGTATTCGACCGGCTGGCCCCCCAAGGTCTTGGGCAGCACCGTGAAGGTGTTCTTGTAGGGAATGCCCAGAGA
>CANGYC010000032.1 GCA_947457975.1 Comamonadaceae bacterium
CGAGGGCGGTGGCGAGGAGACCCGCTCCAACCCCTGGCTGGCAGAACTCCAGCAAGAGGCTTATGTGGAGATCAATCCGAATGCGGCCAACGCCCGCGGCATCCGCAACGGCGAACGCGTCTGGCTGGTCAGCCCCACGGGTGCCCGCATCAACGTGCAAGCCATGGTCACCGAGCGCGTGGACGCCGACACCGTCTGGATGCCCTTCCACTTCTCCGGCCGCTGGCAGGGTGCCGACATGCTGGCCCATTACCCCAAGGGAGCGGCTCCCGTGGTCCGCGGTGAGGCCGTCAACACGGCTACCACTTATGGTTATGACAGTGTGACGATGATGCAGGAAAGCAAGACCACCATCTGCAATATCGAGCGGGTCACCGCCTAAAGGAATCAGAGATGGCACGAATGAAATTCATCTGCGACGCCGAGCGTTGCATCGAGTGCAACGGCTGCGTCACCGCCTGCAAGAACGAGCATGAGGTGCCTTGGGGCGTCAACCGCCGCCGCGTCGTCACGCTCAATGACGGTGTGCCTGGCGAGCGCTCCATCTCCGTGGCGTGCATGCACTGCTCCGACGCGCCCTGCATGGCGGTCTGCCCGGTCAATTGCTTCTACAAGACCGATGAGGGCGTGGTGCTGCACGACAAGGACGTGTGCATCGGCTGCGGCTACTGCAGCTACGCCTGCCCCTTCGGCGCGCCCCAGTTCCCCTCCAAGGGCACCTTCGGCGTGCGCGGCAAGATGGACAAGTGCACCTTCTGCGCCGGCGGCCCAGAGGACAACGGTTCCCAGGCTGAGTTCGAGAAATATGGTCGTAACCGCCTGGCCGAAGGCAAGCTGCCGGCCTGCGCCGAAATGTGCTCGACCAAGGCGCTGATCGCCGGCGACGGTGACATGGTGGCCGACATCTTCCGCAACCGTGTGGTCAAGCGCGGCACGGGCGCCGAGGTGTGGGGCTGGGGCACCGCCTATGCCACCAAGCAGGCCGGCCAGCCGCCCAAGGGAGCCAAGTCATGATGCGCACACTTTTCCTCCTGGCCCTGGCCTCTGGCCTGGCAGCCTGCTCCGAGAAGCCCCAGACTCTGGGCGCCATGAAGTCCGACGCCCCGGCCTTCCAGGGCACTGGGTCTAATTTCATGGCACCGGGCTGGAAAGCCGGTGACCAGACCAGCTGGGAACAGCAGCTCAAGACCCGCGGCCAGGGGCAAGACGACTATGCAAAGGCCCAGTAACACCCTGATGCGCGCCACGCGCGCCCTGACCGCCATGCTGCTGATGGCCGGTGCTGGTGTCGTGCTGGCCCAGGACAAGCCGCCGGCAGCCATGCCTGGCATCCAGGGCCAGAACATCATGGAGGTTCAGCCCGATGCCAGCAAGGATCCGGCTTACCCCAAGCAGACCAATGCCCAGCGGGATCAGGTCCAGCCTGGCAACAACGCGCCCATGTGGCGCGCGGTCGGCGCGGGCGCCGAGGGTTACACCAGCCTGCCCAAGTCCGACGCCCCCGAGGCGGGCGTGCTGATTCAGCCCTTCGTCCAGTACCCCGGCTCGCTTCTGACCACAGCCGGCGAGGCCTGGCGCCAGGTGCGCAACCACTGGATCATTCCCTATGGCGCCGCCCTGCTGGCCATCGTGCTGCTGGCCCTGGCCATCTTCTACTGGCGCAAGGGCCCGATCGAGCTGCACGGCCAGGAAACAGGCCGCAAGATCGAGCGTTTCACGCCCTTTGAGCGCGCGGCCCACTGGAGCAATGCCATTGCCTTCGTGGCCCTGGCCGTCTCGGGCCTGATCATGGCCTTTGGCAAATACTTTCTCTTGCCTGTCATGGGCAGTACGCTGTTTGGCTGGCTCACCTACGCCCTGAAGAACGTGCACAACTTCGTTGGCCCGCTCTTCGTCGTCTCGCTGGTGATCGTGTTCATCACCTTCCTGAAGGACAACTTTCCCAGCCGTGGCGACTTGCAGTGGATACTCAAGGCTGGCGGCCTGTTCGGCACCACCGAGGTGCCCTCGCACCGATTCAACGCCGGTGAGAAGCTCCTGTTTTGGGGCGGTGTGTTCCTGCTCGGCGCCGTCGCCGTCGTCTCTGGCCTGGTGCTGGACATGCTCATCCCCGGCCTGGTCTACGAGCGCGCCACCATGCAGATCGCCCACATGGTCCATGCTGTGGCCACGCTGCTCATGATGGCCATGTTCCTGGGCCACATTTATATGGGTACCCTGGGTATGCGCGGGGCCTACCAGGCCATGCGTACCGGCTATGTCGATGAAACCTGGGCCAAGGAACACCACGAATACTGGTACGACGACATCAAGGCCGGCAAGATCCCTGCCCAACGCAGCCCGCAGGGGCCCGATGAGCAGCCCGGCAGTTCTGTGCGCCCCGCCTGAAGAAAGAAACACCATGAACAAGTTGTCTCTCGCACTGATTGCGGCCCTCATGGGTTCGCTGGCCCACGCCAAGCTGCCCGCGCCCGATGACGCGGCCAAGGCCAAAGCAGCTGAAGCGGCGGCCAAGACGGCGTGGCAGGGCAAGGTGGACGCTTTCCTGCTGTGCAAGTCGCAGGACAAGGCGGCAGCGCACTACCGCAAGACGGCGGGCAGCGCTGCCAAGCCTGCAGCAGGCACCCCGGCCCCCTGTGCCGATCCGGGGCCGTTTGTTTACACCCCGCCCGAGCAAAAGCCTGCAGAGGCTGCCAGCGCCCCTGGTGCCAAGCCTGCAGCTGCCGCTGCCGCCAAGAAATCCTGAAGCGGCTTCGCCCGTCTCCACCAGGACCACCCCGTGTGGTCCTTCTTTTTTCCAACTGATGCAACTGCCCCGACTCACCCAGGCGCGCGCACCCCTCACGCGCGAGATCGAGGTGACCGACGAGCATGGCCAGCCCCAGGCCCTGCAGATTCCGGCCGAGCGCGACCTCACCGTCTACATCGACAAGCGTGAGCTGGTCACGCTCATGACCCTGGGCGCTTGGCCCGAGTACCTGGTGCTGGGTTACCTGCGCAACCAGCGACTAGTGGCCTCGCCCGACGAGGTGGAATCCATCACCGTGGACTGGGACGTGCAGTCCGCCGCCGTGAAGACACGAGCGGGTATTGAACGCATCGAGGAGCGCACCGCCCGGCGCGTGGTCACCACCGGCTGTGGGCAAGGCAGCGTGTTCGGCGCGCTGATGGACGATGTGGAGTCCATCGTCCTGCCCGCCGCCCGGCTCACGCAGGCGCAGCTCTGCGGCATCCTCAACGCGATCCGCCTGCAGGAAAGCACGTACAAGACGGCCGGTTCGGTCCACGGCTGTGCTTTGTTCCGTGGCGAGGAGATGCTGGTCTTCGTGGAAGATGTCGGCCGCCACAACGCCATTGACACCATCGCGGGCTGGATGTGGATGCACGGCGTGGACACCGCCCATGCAGCGCCGCAGCAGCCCTTCGTGTTCTACACCACCGGCCGCCTGACCAGCGAGATGATCATCAAGTCGGCGCAGATGGGCGTGGCCCTGGCGGTGTCGCGCAGCGGTATCACGCAGATGGGCCACCAGATTGCCCAGCAGGTGGGCCTGTGCGCCATCGGCCGTGCACTGAATCGGCGCTTTCTTTGCTACACCCATCCCGAACGCCTGCAGTTCCAGCCGGAACTCGCTGGCCCCGCCGCCTCGGCCCGTCCTGGCGAGTAAGCGCTGAGTCCCCTGGCCGGATCTTTCCCCTGCCCCACCGCAGGGCGGAGGCTTTGCGCTAAGGTAGGCCCATGCCAATGAATTTCTGGGCCTTGGGCCTGAAGACCGCCTGGCGCGACTGGCGCGCCGGCGAACTGCGCTTGCTGGTGGTGGCCATCACCCTGGCGGTAGCGGCGCTCACGGCCGTGGGCTTTTTCGCCAACCGCCTGCAGGGCGGCCTTGAGCGCGATGCACGCCAGCTGCTGGGCGGCGATGCCGTGGTCAGCAGCGACCGCCTGCCACCGCCCGAGTTCGCCGAGCAGGCCCGTCGCATGGGCCTGGCCGCCACGCGCAGCGTGAGCTTCCCGACCATGGCCCGCGCACGCGAGGAAGAGGGCGGCGACAGCAAGCTGGTCGCCTTCAAGGCCGTGGAGCCCGGTTACCCTTTGCGCGGGCAGGTGCGCCTCAAGAGCGCGCCCGACCAGCCCGCGCAGCCCGCCTCTGGCATTCCGGCGCGCGGCGAGGCCTGGGTAGACCCGTCCTTGCTCGATGCCATGGGTCTGGCGGTGGGGCAGCCCTTGCTGCTGGGCGACCACACCCTGACCATCACGCAGCTGATTGCGCAGGAGCCCGACCGGGGCGCCGGCTTCATGAGCTTTTCCCCGCGCGTGATGGTCAACGAAGCCGACCTGAACGCCACCGGGCTCATCCAGCCGGCTTCGCGCCTGAACTACCGCCTGGCGGTGGCCGGTGAGGTGGCCCAAGTCGGGCGCTTCACCCAGTGGGTAGAGGCCGAGATCGCCCGAGGCGAGCTGCGCGGCCTGCGGCTCGAATCACTGGAAAGTGGCCGCCCTGAAATGCGGCAGACCCTGGACCGGGCCTCCAAGTTCCTCAGCCTGGTGGCCCTGCTGGCCGCCATGCTCAGCGCGGTGGCGGTGGCCATCGTGGCGCGCGGCTTTGCCGCAAGCCACCTCGATGCCTGCGCCATGCTGCGCGTGCTCGGCCAGCCGCAGCGCCGCATCGCCCTGGCCTACACCCTGGAGTTCCTGCTGGTGGGGCTGGCCGCAAGTCTCTTGGGCATTGCCCTGGGCTATGCCGTGCACCATGTGTTCGTGATGTTGCTGGCCGGCCTGGTGGAATCGCAACTGCCGGCGCCCACGCTGCAGCCAGCGCTGCTTGGTATCGGCATGGGCCTGACTTTGATGATGGCCTTTGGCCTGCCGCCCGTGCTGCAGCTGGCCCAGGTGCCGCCCTTGCGGGTGATCCGCCGCGAGGTGGGCAAGCTCAAGCCCGTCTCTTTGGGCGTGCTGTTGCTGGGCATCGCCGGCTTTGCCGCCTTGCTGTTGGTCGTCAGCAGCGACCTGAAACTGGGCCTGATCGCCGTCGGCGGCTTTGCCGGTGCGGTGCTGTTCTTTGCCCTGGTGAGCTGGCTGGGCGTGTGGCTGCTCAGGCGCAGCGTCAACGAGAACACCGCGCCGCGCTGGCTGGTGCTGGCCACGCGCCAGGTGGCTGCGCGACCGGCGTATGCCGTGGTGCAGATCAGTGCCCTGGCTGTGGGCCTGCTGGCGCTGCTGCTGCTGGTGCTGCTGCGCACCGACCTCATCCGCAGCTGGCAGCAGGCCACGCCGGCCGATGCGCCCAACCGTTTCATCATCAATGTGCAGCCCGAGCAGAGCGAGTCCTTCCAGCAGGCGCTGCGTCAGGCTGGGATCCAGCGCTACGACTGGTACCCCATGATGCGTGGCCGCCTGGTGGCGGTGAACGAGCGCCCGGTGCGCCCCGAGGACTATGCCGACGGCCGTGCGCAGCGTTTGGTGGACCGCGAATTCAACCTCTCCCATGCCGCCCAGGCCCCCGCACACAACCAGGTGGTGGCCGGCCGCTGGACGGTGGACGAGCCCGATGCCATCAGTGTGGAGGAGGGCCTGGCCCGCACCCTGGGCTTAAAGCTCGGCGATCGCCTGAGCTTCGACATGGCCGGGCAGATCCACAGCGCCCGCATCACCAGCCTGCGCAAGGTGGACTGGGGGAGCTTTCGCGTGAACTTCTTCGTCACCTTCACCGTGGCCCAGATGCCCGATGTGCCGGTGACCTTTATCTCGGCCTTCCGCGCCCCTGAGGCCCTGCCTGCCCAGCCGGGGCAGCGCCGCCAGAGCTTTGACAACCAGCTGGTGCGGCAGTTTCCCAATATCACCAACGTGGACATGACCGCCTCGCTCGACCAGGTGCAGCGCGTGCTGGGCCAGGTGATCCGAGCTGTTGAGTTCCTCTTTGGCTTTACCTTGTGCGCCGGTCTGGTGGTTCTGTTTGCGGCGGTCACAGCCACGCGCGAGGAGCGCACGCGTGAATTTGCCATCATGCTGGCGCTGGGTGCCCGAGCTTCCCTGCTGCGCCAGGTGCAGCGGGCTGAGCTGGCCGGCGTGGGCCTGCTGGCCGGCTTCTTGGCGGCCATGGTGGCCTCTTTGGTGGGCTGGGGGCTGGCGCGTTATGTGTTCGATTTCGCTTGGACCGCCTCGCCTCTCGTGCTGGCCGGCGGAAGCCTGGCCGGTGCATCTCTGGCCCTGGCAGCAGGCTGGTGGGGGCTGCGCGCTGTGCTCACCACGCCCGTGGTGCAGACGCTCAGGCGCGCCCAGTGACGATCTGTGAATCCCGGACAATCTTGCCCCATGCAGATTGAAGAAAAGCCGGCGGGCAACCCGCCCCACGAGACGCCTTTTGAATGGATAGGCGGGGAGGCTCGCATCCGTGAGGTGGTCGAGCGCTTCTACGACCTGATGGACCTCGAGCCGGCTTATGCTGAACTCAGGCGCAGCCACGGCACCGAGCTCACGAGCGCGCGGCAAAAGCTCTCGTGGTTCCTCTGCGGCTGGATGGGTGGGCCCCAGCATTACGTGGAGCGCTTTGGTCACCCGCGCCTGCGCATGCGGCACATGCCGTTTTCCATTGGCATCGTCGAACGCGACCAGTGGCTGGCCTGCATGAACCAGGCCATGCAAGAAGTGGGCGTCGATGAGGAACTCAGGCAGCGCCTGAGCAACTCCTTCTTCCAGACCGCCGACTGGATGCGCAACCGCGGCGCCTGAGCCCTGGCCCTGGCTCTATCCCTGCGCCAGCAGCACCACCAGCGCACCGGCCCCGCCTTCGGCCGGCCGGGCCTGGGCGAAGGCGATCACTTCCTTTTTCTGCACCAGCCAGCTCTGCACCCGGCCTTTGAGCACGGGGGTCTTACCCGGTGAGCCCAGGCCTTTGCCATGCACCACGCGCACGCATCGCCAGCCGACCTTGTGCGCCTCGCGGATGAAGTCAGCCAGCGCCTCGCGCGCGTCTTCACGGCGCAGGCCATGCAAGTCCAGCTGGCCCTGGATGCGCCAGCCACCTCGCCGGAGTTTGCGCACCACGTCCAGGCCCATGCCCGGGCGGCGAAAGCTCAAGGCCTCGTCCGTGTCGAGCAGGCTGTCCACATCGAATTCATCGGATAGCGCCTCGCGCATCACCGCTTCTTCATCACGCTTGGCCTGCAGGGCCAGGGGCGGGGGCGGCTCAGGGGCAAGGCGCAGCTTGGCATGGTGCCGCTCGGGCAGGGGGCGCACGGCCCCCACGCTGCGTGCAAAGAGCTCCTGCTCGGCCTGCTGGCGCCGTTGGGCCTCCAGGCGGGCCGCCTCGCGCTGGGCCTGCAGTTCGGCGGCGCGCTCGATGTCTTTTTTCAGCGCCTTCAGGCCCTTGAAATCCTTGATGCCCGCCTTGTTCATGGTGCTGGCACTGTAAGCCAAGCCCGCTCTGCCCGCCGGCCGCAGCGCAATGCCGCACTGGGCCGCTGGGCTCCTAGAGCAGCCCCATCTCGGCCATGGAGCACGCCTGCGTGCGCGTGACGATGAAGTGGTCCAGCACCCGCACGTCCACCAGGGCGAGTGCCGACTTGAGCGTCTGAGTGAGCGCCTCATCGGCCCGCGAGGGCTGGGCCGAGCCGCTGGGGTGGTTGTGCGCCAGCACCACGCTCGCGGCGTTCAGGGCCAGCGCCCGCAGCACCACTTCGCGGGGGTAGACGCTGGTCTGCGAAAGCGTGCCGCGGAACAGCTCCTCCAGGGCAATCAGGCGTTGCTGGCTGTCCAGGAACATCACGGCGAACACCTCGTGATGCTTCGCCCCCAATTGCAGCTGAAGGAATTCAGCCACCGCGCGGGGACTGTCGAACAGCGGCCGGGCCCTGAGCTGCTCGGCCAGCGCCCGGCGTGCCAGCTCCAGCACCGCCACAATCTCGGCGCGCTTGGCTGGCCCCAGGCCCTTGATGGGCCGCAGGTCTTCGGCACTGGCATGCAGCAGGCCGGCCAGGCCGCCAAAGTGCCGTACGAGTTCTTCGGCCAGTTGCAGCACGTTCTTGCCCTTGAGGCCGCTGCGCAGCAGCAGCGCCAGCAATTCGGCATCGCTCAGAGCGCCGGGCCCCCGGGCGAGCAGCTTCTCGCGGGGGCGGCTGTCGGTGGGGAGGGCCTTGATGTTCACCGGGCCAGCATAGCGGCGCATCCGCAGGCGTCCAAGGGCTGTGCGCACGAAGGCGGACCTAGGAAACCGTCTCCCTACAATTGGGTCTTCGCGCCCGGTTTCTGGCGCCCTTGCGAAAGCCTTGCCATGACCCCCGTGTCTGCCACCGTGCCCATCATCCAGGCCGACTCCTTCCTGACCTTGCACTACCGAATGGCCGGCCTGGGCCCGGCTGGGGAGGGTGCCGACATCATCAACACCTTTGCCGACAAGCCCGCCACCCTGAGCCTGGGCACGGGCGAGCTCTCACCCGCCCTCGAGGCGCGCCTGCTGGGCTTGGCCGAAGGCACGCGCACCCGTTTTGAGCTGGCGGCCGGCGAGGCCTTCGGCGAGCGCAACGCTGACCTGGTGCAGTGGGTGGCGCGCAAGCTGCTTAATGAACTGGGCGACCCGGACGAGCAGTACCGAGTGGGCGATGTGGTGCAATTCCCTACGCCCGATGGCATGGGCCAGTACGCCGGCGCCGTGCAGCAAGTGCGCGACGACGGCGCCGTGCAATTCGACTTCAACCATCCGCTGGCCGGTCAGGCCGTGGTGTTTGAAGTACAAGTGATTGGTGTCTTATGAGCATCCTGACCCGCGAAATCATCCTGGCCGAGCCGCGCGGCTTTTGTGCCGGTGTCGACCGCGCCATCGAGATCGTCGAGCGCGCGCTTGAGAAGTTCGGCGCGCCCATCTACGTGCGCCACGAGATCGTGCACAACACGCACGTGGTGCAAGACCTCAAGCAGCGCGGCGCGATCTTTATTGAAGAACTCTCCGACGTGCCGCCTGGCGCCACCCTGGTGTTCAGCGCCCACGGCGTGAGCCGCGCGGTGCAGGACGAGGCACAGGCCCGGGGTTTTCGCATCTTCGACGCCACCTGCCCCCTGGTGACCAAGGTGCACGTGGAGGTGGCCAAGCTGCACAAGGAAGGCTACGAGTTCATCATGATCGGCCACAAGGGCCACCCCGAGGTGGAAGGCACCATGGGCCAGCTCGACGAGGGAATCTACCTGGTGGAAGACGTGGCCGACGTGGCCCGCGTCCAGCCGCGCCAGACCCAGCGCCTGGCCGTGGTGACGCAGACCACCCTGAGCGTGGATGACGCCGCCGAGATCAGTGCCGCCGTGCGGGCGCGCTTTCCGCAGGTGCGCGAGCCCAAGCAGCAAGACATTTGTTATGCCACCCAGAACCGGCAAGATGCAGTGAAGCTGCTCAGCGGGCAGGTGGACATTGTCATTGTGGTGGGCAGCCCCACCAGCTCCAACAGCACGCGCCTGGCCGAATTGTCTAACCGCCTGGGCACCGTGGCCTACATGGTCGACGGGCCTGAGGAAGTACAAAGCGATTGGTTCGATGGCAAGGCCCGCGTGGGCCTGACGGCCGGCGCCTCGGCCCCCGAGCTGCTGGTGCAGGCCGTGATCGAGCGCGTCCGCGCCCTGGGCGCGATCTCGGTGCAGAAGATGGACGGCGTGGTGGAAAACCTCAAGTTCCCCCTGCCCAAGGGCTTGAAGATCGAACCCTGAGCCGCCCCTGGCCGCCCCCTTGGCGGCAAAGGCCCTCCACTAGAATCCTTCGCATGCTAGACATACAACAGCTTCGCAAGGACCTGCCGGCCGTGGTGGCGGGTTTGCAAAAGCGCAAGAACCCCCAGGCTTTCCTCGACGTCGATGCCTTCCAGGCCCTGGAGGCCGAGCGCAAGAAGCTGCAGATCCGCACCGAAGAACTGCAGAACCAGCGCAACCAACTCTCCAAACAAATTGGCCAGCTCAAGGCCAAGGGCGAAGACGCCAGCGGCGTGATGGCGCAGGTTGCTGCCTTCAAGGCCGAGCTTGAAACCTCGGCCCTGCGCCTGGACCAAATTCAGCTGGACATGCAGGCCCTGCTGCTGGCCGTGCCCAACCTGCCGCACGACAGCGTGCCCACCGGCGCCGGCGAGGAGGGCAACGTGGAGCTGCGTTGCTGGGCCCCCGGCACGGGCTTCGGCGGTCGGCCCGCTGCGCCCGCCTTCGAGATGCGCGACCACGTGGACGTGGGCGAGCCCCTGGGCCTGGACTTCGAGATGGGCGTCAAACTCTCGGGCTCGCGCTTTACCGTGATGAAGGGCGCCATTGCTCGCCTGCATCGCGCGCTGTCGCAGTTCATGCTGGACGTGCAGACCCAGCAGCATGGCTACACCGAGTGCTATGTGCCCTACATCGTCAGCGGCGATTCACTGCGCGGCACGGGCCAGCTGCCCAAGTTCGAGGAAGACCTCTTTGCTGCCAGAAAGGGCGGCCAGGAAGGTGGCGACGCCGATGCCACGGCGCTCTACCTCATTCCCACTTCAGAGGTGCCGCTGACCAACTTTGTGCGCGACCAGGTGGTGGCCGAGGCCGACCTGCCGATTAAGCTCACGGCCCACACTCCCTGCTTTCGTTCGGAGGCCGGCAGCTACGGCCGCGACACCCGCGGCATGATCCGCCAGCACCAGTTCGACAAGGTGGAGATGGTGCAGATCGTGCACCCCGAGCAGAGCTACGACGCGCTCGAACAAATGACCGGCCACGCCGAGGCCATCCTCCAGGCCCTGGGCCTGCCCTACCGCGTGATGCTGCTGTGCACCGGCGACATGGGCTTTGGCGCCGCCAAGACCCACGACCTGGAAGTGTGGCTGCCAGCGCAGAACACCTACCGCGAGATCAGCTCCGTGAGCAACTGCGAGGCCTTCCAGGCCCGCCGCCTGCAGGCACGCTTTAAGAACGCCCAGGGTAAGAATGAGCTGGTGCACACCCTCAACGGCTCGGGTCTGGCCGTGGGTCGCACCCTGGTGGCCGTGCTCGAAAACTACCAGCAAGCCGACGGCTCGGTGCGCATCCCCGAGGCGCTTAAGCCTTACATGGGCGGCCTCGATCACATCGCGCCCTTGCCCTGAACACACTCCAAAGGTCTGCCATGCACAAAGCCCTGTTGATCGCTCCCTTGCTCACCCTGGCTTTGACCCTGGCGGGCTGCAGTTCCACGCCCTTGGTCAGCGCCGGCGACAACAAGGTGGTGGCTCCCAACGAGGTGCTGGGGGGCACTGCGCTGCCGCCTGGCTCGACGATCAAGCCCGAGCAATCGCTCATCATGGGTTCGGGCGAACAGTGGGTGGGCCGGGTCACGGCCGAAGTGGGCCGTGACAGTGATGCGGCCTACCGCTTCTTCCTGGAGGCCTACCCTGCCCAGGGCTGGACCCTGATTTCCGCCGTGCGCGGCAAGACCAGCCTGATTGTGCTGACCAAGCAGGACCGCACGGCCACGGTGCAACTGACCGAGTCCACCCTGGTCGTGCCCGGAGTGGTGGTGTTGACCGTCTCACCGCGCAATGCGGCAGTGGTGGCCCCCAAGCGACCCTGAGGCCCCCGCAGGGGCCTTATTTCGGCTCGGGCAGGTTCAGCTCTGAGACGGCGCTGTCAAAGCCGGCAGTGCCCTTCACATCTCTGCACTTGAGGTCGGTGTCTTTGCCCTTGATGTTCACCGTCACCCCCGCGCCTTTCTTGCCACGGATGTCTTCCGTGTACACCGTGTAGCTGATGGTGCCGCGCTTGAAGCCCAGCTCCATGATGAGTGAACTCTCGGCGCTGCTGTACAGCCGGTTGGCCGTGAAGTGCTTGGACGGGTGATCCAGCTTTTCAGGGTAGGCCAGGTCCATCTTCTCTGCGGTGCCGAAGCGGTACTGCATCACCCCCTTGGCGTTGTCGAGGTCCTTGGACGCACACACCGACAGGGTTTTCTTGCCGATCTCACAGGTGAAGAGGCTTTTCTCAGTGGGGTTGCACAGCCCTTGGGCCTGTGCCGCAGTCGCGCCCAGCAGGGCCAGGCTCAGAAAGGCGGCAGGGGCAGCGGTGACACGGAAGCAGGTGGGCATGTGAAAGGACTCCATTCGGTTGGATTGAACAATGGTCATGGACCATCGGGCTTAGTTTATGACCAGCTTGCAGCCCCCTCGGAGGAGGCATGTTGAGCCTGATAGAATGCCACCCACGCGATCACAGCGATCCACCTATTGAAGACTGCGGAGAGGTGGCAGAGTGGTCGAATGTACCTGACTCGAAATCAGGCGTAGGGGCGACCCTACCGTGGGTTCGAATCCCACCCTCTCCGCCATGCAAAGTTTCTTCAAATCTTCAATCTTTCAACCGCAGCCGACAAGCTGTTGATCTGATTGACTTTTTCTCGGTCACCTCCTGACCAGAGCTTGAAGAAGGTCCCTTCATAAAGGGGCATCAGCGCGATTGAGACGCTGTTCTGCTCAGAACCGCCTGACTGAGCGAGTTCGAAAAAAATTCAATCAGAGTAACTGGTTACGCAATTTTGCGGGAACCTCTGATGCCTTACTGCCGCGAAAGAGTCAGGAGCTTTTGCGAGATCCCAGTATTCACGCGGGTTTCGGACGGTAGGGATTCGAAAAACATGCAACAGCCGAAATTTGCAAAAATGGATGTATCAACGTCCGTTTCAAAAGCTTTTTTGCCCGCATGAGTTCCCATCGCACCATCCGCCTCTTCCTCTCCAGCACCTTCCGTGACTTCGCAGAGGAGCGCGACCTGCTGGTCAAGCGGGTGTTTCCTGCCCTGCGAGCCAAGCTCAAGGACCGTTTCGTTGAGTTGGTGGACGTGGACCTGCGCTGGGGTATCACCGCGGAGGAAGCCGAGCGCGGTGAAGTGCTGCCGATCTGCTTGGCCGAAATCGACCGTGCGCGGCCCTACTTCATCGGCATGCTGGGCGAGCGCTATGGCTGGATCCCCCCGCCCGATGGCTACGCCGCTGACCTGCTGGAGCGCCAGCCCTGGCTGAAGAAGCACCAAGGCGGCAAGAGCGTCACCGAACTCGAGATCCTGCACGGGGTGCTCAACAACCGCCGCATGCGGGGCAGGGCCTTCTTCTACTTCCGCTCCCCGTCCTACGCCCGTATGAAGGGCGGAGACTACCTGCCTTCGCCTGAGGACCGCGCCCGCCAGGCCGAACTCAAGCGCAGCATCCGCGAGCAGGGCTTGCCAGTCATTGCGTACGCCAACCCTGAGGCGCTGGCCAAGCGTATCGAGCGGGACTTGTGGAAGCTGCTGGACGCGGAGTTCCCCGCCACCTCGGTGCCAGACGCCTTCGAGCGCGAGCGCCTGCGCCACGAGGCCTATGCCGCTCCTAGGAGGCGGCTGTACCTGGGCGGGGAGCGCTACCAGGCTGCACTGGCCAAACTGCTCGAAGCCGAAGAGCCCCGCATCGTCATCGAGGGGGCCTCGGGCGGCGGCAAGAGCGCGCTGCTGGCCAACTTCTTCGAGGCCTACCGCAAACGCCACCCTCGGCTGCGGGTGCACGAGCACTACCTGGGTGCCAGCGCCGACGCGGCCGACCCGCACGCGCTGGTGCGACGGCTCATCGAATTCATCCAGCGCACCACCCACAGCCGCGAAGAGATACCCGGAGATCCGCAAGGGCTGATGGACAGCCTGCCCATCTGGCTGGCCACGGCCAGCGCCTGGGCGCGCAAGCGCAAGACGCGCTTCATCTTCGTGCTGGATTCGCTCAACAGCCTGACCGACCAGCAAGACCTGCGCTGGTGGCCGGCGTTCCTGCCCAGAGGCATCACCATGCTCGTGTCCTGCCTGCCGGGACCGGTATATGACGCGCTCAAGGGCAAGACAGAGCCGCTGCCGGGGCAGGACAAGACAGCGAAGTGGAAGACGGTAACAGTGCGCTCGCTGACCAAGGCGCAGAGCGTAACGTTACTCAACACCTACCTGGCGCGGTTCAACAAGAAGTTGCCCAGGCAGATGGTCAAGCAGGTGCAGGCACACCCCTTGGCCACCAACCCGCTTTTCCTGCGAACACTAGCCGAGGAGTTGCGGCTCTTTGGAGTACACGAGGAAC
>CANGYC010000033.1 GCA_947457975.1 Comamonadaceae bacterium
CCTAGCTTGTTGTGATAGACCACCTTGGCCAAACCCTCGACGCGTGCAGAGAGCGGGCGCTTGCGGTCTTGGTCGAAGAAGAACTTGGCGTCGGCCAGGCGCGGGCGCACCACGCGCTCATTGCCTTGAATCACGGCCGAGGCATCATCTGGCCTGATGTTGCTCACCACCAGGAAGCGGTTGGTCAAGCGGCCTTGCGCATCGAGTAGCGGGAAGTACTTCTGGTTGGCCTTCATCGTGAGGATGAGGCACTCCTGCGGCACGTCGAGAAACTGCTTTTCGAATTCACACACGAGCACATTCGGGCGCTCCACCAGGGCCGTGACCTCGTCAAGCAGGGCCTCGTCCTCGATGGGGCGCACGCCGCCGCCCACCTGGGCGGCCGCAGCCTGGAGCTGCCGCACGATCTCGGCGCGGCGCTCGGCAAAGCTGGCGATCACCGCCCCCTGCTCGGCTAATTGCTGCGCATAGCTGTCGGCATCGCGCAGGGTGAGCACGGGCTGCGGCGCCTCGAAGCGGTGACCCTGCGTGGCATTGCCGGCGGTCAGGCCCAGGGCCTTGACCGGCACCACCGTGGAGCCGTGCAGCGCCACCAGGCGGTGCGCCGGGCGCACGAAGTTCACGCTGCTCCAGCCGGGCAGCTCGCAGTCGGTCTCCAGCTGGTACTGCATGACCTTGGGGATGGGCAGCCGGGCCAGGGCTTCGTCCAGCGCCTTCTGCAGGCCTGCCTGCAGGCCGGCGCCACGGGCGATGCTGTCGTAGAACAGCGCCTCGGCCTTGCCGTCAGGCTGGCGCTTGAGGCGCGCCACCGCCGCGGCCGGATCGTCCACACCCAGGGCCTGCAGCTTCTTGAGCAGGGCCGGAGTGGCCTGGCCCTGCGCGTCCAGGCCCACGCTCACCGGCATGAGCTTTTGCAACAGCGGCTGATCGGGCGCCTGCGAGAGCACGCCACTCACGTGGGCGGCCAAGCGGCGCGGAGAAGCGAAGGCGGTGACGGCGGCCTCGGCCGGGGCCAGGCCCTGGGCCTTGAGCTGCTCGGCCAGGGTGGCGGCAAAGGATTCGCCCAGCTTCTTGAGTGCCTTGGGTGGCAGCTCTTCGACAAACAGTTCGACAAGAAGGTTGTTCATGCTCATGGTCTCAGGCCGCCTTCTTGGGCATCTGCGCCACCCATTCGCGCGGCGCCATGGGAAAGCCCAGGCGCTCGCGGCTGTCGTAGTAACTCTGGGCCACGCTGCGCGCGAGATTGCGAATGCGGCCGATGTAGGCCGCGCGCTCGGTCACGCTGATGGCGCCACGCGCGTCCAGCAGGTTGAAGCTGTGCGCGGCCTTGAGCACCTGCTCGTAAGCGGGCAGCGCGAGTTGCTGCTCCATGAGGTGCTTGGCCTGTTTTTCATAGGCTCCAAAGGCGGTGAAGAGGAAATCGGCATCCGAATGCTCGAAGTTGTAGGTGGACTGCTCCACCTCGTTCTGGTGGTACACGTCGCCGTAGCTCAAGGTGTCGGTCCACTTCAAGTTGTAGACGTTGTCCACGCCCTGCAGGTACATGGCCAGGCGCTCCAGGCCGTAGGTGATCTCGCCCGTGATGGGCTTGCAGTCGATGCCGCCGACCTGCTGGAAGTAGGTGAACTGCGTCACCTCCATGCCATTGAGCCAGACCTCCCAGCCCAGGCCCCAGGCGCCGAGCGTGGGGTTCTCCCAGTCGTCTTCCACGAAGCGGATGTCGTTTTTCTTCAGGTCAAAGCCCAGGGCTTCGAGCGAGCCCAGGTACAGCTCCAGGATGTTGGCCGGCGCGGGCTTCAAGACCACTTGGTACTGGTAGTAGTGCTGCAGGCGGTTGGGGTTCTCGCCATAGCGGCCGTCCTTGGGGCGGCGGCTGGGCTGCACGTAAGCGGCCTTCCAGGGCTCGGGCCCGAGGGCGCGCAGGAAGGTGGCGGTGTGCGAGGTGCCCGCGCCGACCTCCATGTCATAGGGCTGGAGCAGCGCGCAACCCTGCGCGTCCCAGTAGGACTGCAGCTTCAGGATGATTTGCTGGAAAGTGAGCATGTTCGGGGGACGCTGCCGGCGAGGCGGCGCCAGGGCCAGAAGGGGGAGGCACTCCGAATAGGAGCAAACCCTGCATTCTACTGAGCCGCCCCCATGAGGGGCGGGCTCATCCGGCCCGGCGGCGGCGCATCCACCAGGCGGCCAGGCAGGTGGCCAGACCCAGTGCGAGCCAGGGCACGAGACCCAGCACCGACACCCAGCGGGCGTAAGCCGTCAGGCCCTGGGTGCCCTGCACCTGCGCCTCGAGTGTGCCGCGGGTGTGACGCGGCAGCGCGTGGGTGACCTGGCCCTGCGCATCGATCACCACGGTGGCGCCGGTGTTGGTGGCCCGCACCATGGGCCGGGCGAACTCCAGCGCGCGCATGCGCGAAATCTGCAGGTGCTGGTCAATCGCGACGGTGTTGCCGAACCAGGCGATGTTGCTCACGTTGACGAACACCGTGGGGGCCGACTGCGGATCGCGAAAGCGCGCGCCCAGCTCTTCACCGAACAGGTCCTCGTAGCAGATGTTGGGCGCCAGGCGCTGGCCCTGCCACTCGAAGGAGGCTTGCGCGAGCGGCCCGCGCGCAAAGCTGCCCAGCGGAATGTTCATCATGCGCACAAACCAATCAAACGCCAGCGGAATGAATTCGCCAAAAGGCACGAGGTGGTGTTTGTCGTAGCGATAGGGCTGCTCGGTGCCGGGCTTGAGGCCCATGACGGAATTCGTGTAACCCTGGTCCAGCGCACCCAGGGGCAGGCCAATCAGAGCCGCTTGCTGGCCCGAGGCGAAGCGCTCGAGCAGGCTTTTCCAGTAAAGGGGATCCATCTGGCTGGGCAAGAGGGGCAGCGCCGTCTCCGGCAGCACCACCAGCGCGCCGCGAGCCTGGCCCAGTTGCTCGCCGTAGTAACGCAGGGCATCGGCCAGGCCGGTGCCGGGCATGAATTTTTCATCCTGGGCGATGTTGCCCTGCACCAGCGTGAGGGACAGTGGCGCCTGCGCCAGGGGCTCGCCGCGTGGAGCCGGCAGGGCGGCCAGGCCGAGTGCACCACCCACCAGCCCAGCCAGGGCCCAGGCCCGATGGCGCCGGACTGGACCCAGGCAGGCCGCCAGGGCCGCGGCCCAGAGCGCGGCCAGCCAGCTCAGGCCATGCACGCCCAGCCAGCCGGCCAGGGGCCGGGCCCAGCCATCAATGTGCGCGTAGCCGGACTGGCCCCAGGGAAAGCCGGTGAAAAGCCGAACGCGGGCGAGCTCGGCCAAGAGCCAGCAAGCCGCAAAGAGCAGCACCCCGCCCCAGGCCGAGGCGGGCCGCAGCCAGACATACAGACCCGCCGCCAGCGCGTAGTACAGCGCCAGCAGACCGGCCAGCAGCAGCACGGCCAAGGCGGCCAGCGGCGCGGGCAGGCCGCCGTACACATGCATTGAAATGAACAGCCACCAGAACGTAGCCACAAGCATGGCGGTGGCAAAAAGCCAGGCCGACCGCGCCGCCTGTGCGGGGCGCTCGCAGCGCTGCAGCTGCCAGGCCAGCGTCGCCAGCGCAGCCAGTTGCAGCCACGCCTGAGGCTCGCCCTGAGGCAGCCCCCAGGCCAGGGGCCAGGCCAGGCTGAAGGCGTGGGCCGTGCCGGCCAGCAGCAGGCCGAGGGCGGCGGGCCAGCCCATCAGGCGGCGACCGGGGACACCTTGAACCAGCGCACCGCGCCGCCCCGCGTGAGCATCACCACGAACTGCAGACCCTGCAGCACGTGGCTTTCGCCACGTTTGGGGACATGGCCCATCTCGTGCGCCACCAAGCCACCGATGGTTTCGAGTTCGCCCATGGGCAGGTTCACACCGAAGGCCTCGTTCACGCGCTCGATGGCGGTGTCACCGCTGACGCGGTAGCTGCGGTCGGTGAGCGCAAAGATGTCGCCCTCATCGTCGGCGATGTCGAACTCGTCTTCGATCTCGCCCACGATCTGCTCAAGCACGTCCTCGATGGTGATGAGGCCGGCGACGCGGCCGAACTCGTCAATCACGACGGCCAGGTGGTTGCGGTTGCCGCGGAAGTCACGCAGCAGATCGTTCAGACCCTTGCTCTCGGGCACGAAGACCGCCGGGCGCAGCAGGGCGCGGATATTGAGCTCGGGGGCGCGCTGCAGCTTGAGCAGATCCTTGGCCAGCAGGATGCCAATGATGTTTTCCTTGTCGCCCTCATACACAGGAAAGCGCGAGTGGGCGGTCTCGATGACGCCGTGCAGCAACTCGTCGTAGGGCGCATCGATGTCGATCACATCCATGCGCGGGGCCGCCACCATGACATCGCCAGCCGTCATGTCGGCCATGCGGATCACGCCTTCGAGCATCTCGCGGCTCTGGGCGCCAATGACGTCTTTGTCCTGGGCTTCGACCAGGGTTTCGATCAACTCGTCCTTGGAGTCGGGGCCGGGATGCAGCATCTCGGCGAGCTTTTGAAGGAAACCTCGTTTGTCTTCCAAGCGGGAAGACCGGGGGGGAAGGTCGGCCACGAAGGTGCGCGGTAGTTGCTAAGCGGGCAAGGATAGCCCAATTCCATGACAGCCTGCGGTCAGGGGCATGCCCGGGGCAAGGGCTTAGCGGGCCGTGCGCTCGCGGGCCTCGCGCACGCCCTGGCGCACGTCCTGCACCACCTTCAGCACATCCAAGAACTGACGCGCCTGCACCTTCAGGTGGTAATCGGTCTGCGCGATCTGCTCCTCCAGCAGCTCGGAGATGCGCGAGTCGATGTCGGCCGGCGGCAGGCGCAGGTAGCACTCGCTCTCGCCGCCCTCGCGCTCGACGGAGGCACCGGCTTTGCGGGCGATCTTGAGCATGGCCGTGTTCTCGCTGAGCGCATGCACGAACATCAGGCTCACGCCCTCGTTGCGGGCGTGCATGACGGCCCGGTCGAACAGCCGGGCGCCATAGCCCCGCCCGCGCACGCGCTCGATCACCGAGACGCCGAATTCGGCGCAGCTGTTGCACTGCGGATCCACCGAGAAGGCCAGGTGGGCCATGGCCAGCAATGTGAGCCGGCGGTTGTAAATGCCAAAGATCTCGTCGCGCTCGAAGTTCAGGCCGTCGACGTAGCGGCCGATCTGCTCGTCATTGGCGGCATAGCCAAAGCGCAGGTAGCGGTCGCGCGGGCCCAGGGACAGCAGGTGCGCCCGGATGCGCTCGAGGTGGCTGGGGCCCAGCGAACGGATGGGCACCAGGGCGCGGGCAGGATGCCGCGCGTGCCAGGCCGGGCCGAGCAGGCGGCGCCCCATCTCGAGGGAGGCCTTGATGAGCTGACCGACGTTCAACATTGGATCAATGTAAGGGTTTGCACCAGGATAGCTCCGCACTTTTACAGAGTCTCACCATGCCCGCTGGCCCGGCCGGAATGTGGCGGCGCAGCAACTGCCTGGCCTACCCTGCCGCCGCAGGCCTAGCAAGCGGGCTCGGGCGGGGCGGTGGGCAAGGCAGGCGCGTCCAGGCAGGCCAGCACGGCCGTGACGACTTCAGGCCGCCAAGCCATCTGCACGTGGGCCAGGCCCGGCAGCAAGCGGTTGTCGGCCCCCGCCAGCCGGGCATGGCTGGGCGGGAACACCATGTTGTCGGCATTGGAGTGGAGGCACACGAAGTGCCGGGGCCATGAGGCCGGGACATCGGCGTTCAGGGCCTCAAGCCACGGATGGCCAGGCTGCATCTGGTGGGCATTGGGCGAGTAGCCGAAGTGCGCGGTCCAGGTGCCCCGGTGGGGGGTGCCCAGGGTCACCAGGCGATGGACGCGCTCGGGGGCGCGGGCCTGCCGCAACCAGGCCCGCATGACCAGGCCGCCCATGCTGTGGCCCACCAACAGCGGCGGCAGGCCGGTGGCCTGGGTCATGCGCGCCACCGCAGCGTCCAGCGCCGGCACGTGCGACTCGATGGGGGCGAAGATAGGCGCCAGGTCCAGCGCGATGAAGGGGCGGTCCTCACTCTGCAGGCGCTCCAGCCAGAGGTTCCAAACGCCCCGGTTGCAGAGGTAGCCATGCACCAGCACCACGCCGCGCCGGCCATGATGGCGGGGCGCGAGCAGGTCTGGAAAGCGCTGCGAACGAAAAGGCTGGTGCCAGCAGAACACCTGCGGGGCCACCCAGGTCTCGCTCCACCAGGCGCGCCAGAGCTGAGCGGCGGTGGCCACGGGCACCGCATCGCCGCGCGAGACCCAGCACAGTGCCAGGAACTCCACAGCCAGAACCGCCGCGTGGGCCAGCGCAATGGCGAGTGCACCGCCCAGCGCGGCACCGGGTGAGGCGCGGTGAAACAGCACCCAGGCCAGCAGGGTGGCCAGCCAGGCGAAGGTGGCCAGGGCCTGAAGACGGGCGAGCGGCATCTGAAAATCATAGCGGCCGTGTCACGGAGGACACAGGCCCGCGCCCGGGGGCGAAAGCACCGCCATTAATATGAAGCCATGACGCACTTTCTTCCTCCCGGCCTGTCGGTCATTGAGCGCGGCTGGCTCTCGGCCAACCTGGTGCTGGCCCAGGGCCAACGCCCGGCCCTGATCGACAGCGGCTACGTCAGCCATGCCGAGCAGACGCTGCAACTGGTGGCCGCCTCTCTGAAGGGCCAAGCCCCTGAGCTGCTGCTCAACACCCACCTGCACAGCGACCACTGCGGCGGCAATGCGGCGCTGCAGGCCGCCTACCCCCAGATGCGCACCCTCATTCCCCCGGGGCACGCCAGGCAGGTGGCCGACTGGGACGAAGAGGCGCTGACCTACCAGCCCACGGGCCAGCGCTGCCCGCGCTTTCGATTTGATGCGCTGCTGCAGCCGGGCCAGGACATCCTGCTGGGCGACCTGCCCTGGCAGGTGCATGCGGCGCCCGGCCATGATCCGCACAGCGTGATCTTGTTTGAACCGGCCAGCCGCACGCTGGTGTCGGCCGATGCGCTCTGGGAAAACGGCTTCGGGGTGATCTTCCCGGAGCTCGAAGGCGAAGAGGCCTTCGGCGAGGTGGCCGCCACGCTGGACCTGATTGAGCAGCTCCAGCCGGCCACCGTGGTTCCGGGCCACGGGCCCGTGTTCGGCATGCGCACCGAAGTGATGGAGCGGGCGCGCCAGCGCCTGGCAGGCTTTCAGAAAGATCCGCAGCGCCATGCCCAGCATGCGGCCAAGGTGCTGCTGAAATTCAAGCTGCTCGAAGTACAGAAGCAGACCCGCGAGGTCTTCATGAGCTGGGCCCGAAACACCCCCTACCTGGGCCTGGTGCACCAGCGCTTTTTTGCCGAACAGTTGCTCGAGGACTGGCTGAGCCAGTTGCTGGCAGACCTGGCCAAGGTGGGTGCGGCCGAGCTGGAGGAGGGCTGGGTGCTCAACCGCTGAAGGCCTGCCGACGGGTCAGGACGATTTGCATGGATCAGCTACAGACACCCGCTTTGGCCGCAAAATCATCAGAAATAGTCATTAATTGAGGTCTCTATATGGATTAATTTTGGCTTTCAGCCACATTCCCCTCGATACCCAGAGCGTTTACAACTTAAAGCTAAAAATCGCGCCTGATAATCGTCAATCTGCAGAGATTAGACTGAAGGAACAACCGTTCGGTGTTTATCAAGGTTTGTGATTTATGAACATTCTTCTGGTTGAAGACTACCAAGACCTGCTGCACGCCATTGCCGAATCACTCGAGCGCCTCGAGCACCGCGTGACCGGGCTGCGCACGGCTGAGGAAGTGGACGCGGTCCTCGCCCGGCAGCGGACTGACCTGGCCCTGGTGGACCTCAACCTGCCACGCGAGGACGGCCTGAGCCTGATCAAGCGCCTGCGCCAGGCCCATCCCGAGATGGGCATCATCGTCATCAGCGCCCGCAACACCACCCTGGACCGGGTCAATGGCTACCAGAGCGGCGCCGACATCTACCTCACCAAGCCCGTCGCTAATGAGGAACTCGTGGCCGCCATCGATGGCCTGGCCCGCCGCCTGAGGCCGTCACCGCGCCTCAATGGCGTGATGGAGGACCGGACTATCGACCTCAACAGCCATACCCTGGAGCTCAACGGACCCCAGGGCAGCGCCCGGCTGACCACCACCGAGTTCACACTCCTGAGCGGGCTCGCACAGGCCAACGAGGGCAGGCTGGAGACCCCGCAGATCTACCAGCTCTTGGGCCGAAGCGAGGGCAAGAAATCTGCCCTGGAAGCCCTGATTTACCGGGTGCGCCGCAAGCTGGCCGAAACGGGCGCGGGAGACAACTGCATCCGCGCCCACCGGCTCAAGGGCTACCAGCTGTTCTGCTCGGTGCGCCTCCTCTGAGCGGGCACCCAGCGCCCTAGTCGGGCACGACCGCCGTCACCTCGATCTCCACGCGGGCCTGGTCCTCAATGAGGGCACTGACCTCGACGGCCGTCATGGCCACGCCGAAGTGGCCGATGATCTCTCGGAAGATCTTGCCGATTTCAGGCGCGGCCTCAAGGTAGTCGCGCTTGCTGGTGACGTACCAGGTCATGCGCACGATGTGCTCGGGCCGGGCGCCGCCCTCGGCCAACACGGCCACGATGTTCATGAGCGCCTGCCGCACCTGGCCGACCAGGTCGCCCGTGTGGAAGACGCCTTGTTCGTCCCAGCCGATCATGCCGGCCACAAACACCATGCGACCCTGGACGGCCACGCCATTGGCGTAGCCCTTGGGACGGGGCCAGCCCGGAGGAAGCAGTACCTGCATCAATGTTCTCCTTGTGTGTTCCGGTGGGCGGCTCAGGCGCCGGCCTTGAGCAGTTCGCGCGCGATGATGAGTTGCTGCACCTCGGTCGCCCCCTCGTAGATGCGCAAAGCGCGGATCTCGCGGTAGAGGCTTTCCACCATGACGCCCTGCGTCACGCCCAGGCCGCCCCACAGCTGCACGGCCGCATCGATGACCTGCTGCGCGTTCTCGGTGGCCACCATCTTGGCCATGGCGGCTTCGCGCGTGACCGACTGTCCCTGGTCGCGCTGCCAGGCGGCGCGGTAGGTGAGCAGTGCGGCGCTGTCGATGGCCGTGGCCATTTGCGCCAGCTTGGCCTGGGTGAGCTGGAAGTCGGCCAGCACGCCACCGAACATGGCGCGCGTGCGCGTGCGCGCCAGGGCTTCATCCAGCGCCCGGCGCGCAAAGCCCAGGGCGGCCGCGGCCACCGAGGTGCGGAACACATCGAGCGTGCGCATGGCCAGCTTGAAGCCCTGGCCCGCCTCGCCCAGGCGCTGGCTGGCGGGAATGCGGCAGCTCGTGAACTTCAGGCGCGCCAGCGGGTGCGGCGCGATCACCTCGATGCGCTCGGCAATGGCCAGGCCCGGGGTGTCGGCGTCGACGATGAAGGCCGAGATGCCCCGCGAACCCGGGGCCTCGCCGGTGCGGGCGAACACCACGTAAAAGTCGGCAATGCCGCCGTTGGAGATCCAGGTCTTCTCGCCGTCAAGCACATATTCGGCGCCCTCGGTGCGTGCGCTGCAGCTCAGGGCCGCCACGTCCGAGCCCGCCTCCGGCTCGGAGAGGGCAAAGGCCGCAATCGCCTCGCCGCGGGCCACACGCGGCAGGTAGCGCTGGCGCTGCTCGGGCGTGCCTTGCAGGGAGATCGCGCCCGAGCCCAGGCCCTGCATGGCAAAGGCAAAGTCGGCCAGGCCCTGGTGGCGGGCCAGGGTTTCACGGATCAGGCAGATGGCACGGGTGTCGATCAAGTCAGCGGCCCCGCCATGCGCGGTGCCGCCCACCGCATGCCGCAGCCAGCCTGCGCGGCCCAGGGCCTGCACCAGGTGGCGGCATTCGGCGTCCACATCCTGGCCATGGGCGCCCGAGAGATGCTGCTGCGCCCAGGCGTCCAAGTCCTTTGCCAGCGTGCGGTGATGCGGCTCGAAGAAGGGCCAGTCGAGGTAACTCTGATCGGCCATCTCAGTTGCCCTCAAAGCGCGGACGCTGCTTGGCCACGAAGGCGTGATAGGCCCGCGAAAAATCTTCGGTGAGCATGCAGATGGCCTGTGCCTGCGCCTCGGACTCGATGGCCTGGTCGATGGTCATGGACCACTCCTGGTGCAGCATGGTCTTGGTGATGCCGTTGGCAAAGCTCGGGCCCTCGGCCAGCTCGGCGGCCAGCGCCTGGGCCTGGGCCAGCAGGTCCTCAGGGGTACACAGGCGGTTGAAAAAGCCCCAGCGCTCGGCCTCCTCACCGCCCAGGCTGCGGCCGGTGTAGAGCAGCTCGCTGGCGCGGCCCTGGCCCACGATGCGCGGCAGCATGGCGCAAGCGCCCATGTCGCAGCCAGCCAGCCCCACGCGGTTGAACAAAAAGGCTGTCTTGCTGCGGGCCGTGCCCAGGCGAAGATCGCTGGCCATGGCCAGGATGGCGCCGGCGCCGGCGCACACGCCATCCACCGCCGCAATGAGGGGCTGAGGGCAGGCGCGCATGGTCTTGACGAGTTCCCCCGTCATGCGCGTGAACATGAGCAGCTCAGGCGCCTTCAGGGCAATGAGCGGGCCAATGATCTCGTGCACATCGCCGCCCGAGCAGAAGTTGCCGCCCTCGCCCGCCAGCACCACGGCGCGCACATCCTCGGCCCACTTGAGCTGGTGAAAGAGGTCGCGCAGTTCGGCGTAGGAGTCGAAGGTCAGCGGGTTCTTGCGCTCGGGCCGGTTCAGGGTGATGGTGGCCACCTGGCCCTGCACCTGCCAATGGAAGTGGCGGGCCTGGTAGCCGGCCAGGGTTTTGCGGTTGCCTGCGAGCAGGCTGGGGTCGATGCTCATCCGGGTTCCTTGGTGAATCAGGCCTTGGCGGAAGCCGCCTGCTCGCGGGCGAAGTTGGCCTCGAGCTGGCTCTTGGCCGAGACGTACTGGCGCGGCCAGGCCAGCGGGGTGTAGCCGATGCGCGCGGCCTCGGTCAGCGTCCATGCCGGGTTGGCCAGGTGCGGGCGGGCCACGGCGCACAGGTCGGCCCGGCCCGCAGCGAGGATGCTGTTGGCGTGGTCGGCCTCGTAGATGGCACCCACGGCGATGGTGGGAATGCCCGCCTCCTGGCGGATGCGGTCGGCAAACGGCGTCTGGTACATGCGGCCGTAGGTGGGCTTTTGGTCCGGGTGCACCTGGCCGGAGGAGCAGTCGATCATGTCGGCTCCTGCGGCCTTGAAGACCTGCGCGATCTGCACGGCCTCGTTGGGCGTGATGCCTCCGGGCACCCAGTCATGCGCCGAGATGCGCACCGAGATCGGCAGGTGTGCAGGCCAGGCCGCACGCACGGCGCGGAACACCTCCAGCGGATAGCGCAGGCGGTTCTCCAGCGTGCCGCCGTACTCGTCGGTGCGGTGGTTGCTCAAGGGCGAGATGAAGCCCGAGAGCAAATAGCCGTGGGCGCAGTGCAGCTCCAGCCAGTCGAAGCCGGCGTCAGCGCCGCGGCGCGCGGCGGCCACGAACTCGTCGCGCACCCGGTCCATGTCGGCGCGTGTCATGGCGCGCGGCACCTGGCCATCGGGCAGGTAGGGACGGGCGCTGGCGGCCAGCAGCGGCCAGTTGCCCTGGGGCAAAGGCTGGTCCATGCCGCCGCCGGTCCAGGGCTCGCAGCTCGAGCCCTTGGCGCCGGCATGGCCGATCTGGAGACCAATCTTGGCATCGGACTGTGCATGCACCCATTCGACGATGTGCTTGAAAGCCTGGCCTTGCGCATCGGTCCACAGGCCCGGGCAGGAGGGCGTGATGCGGCCTTCGGGGCTGACGCAGCTCATCTCGACCATCACCAGGCCCGCGCCGCCCAGGGCGCGCGCGCCCAGGTGCACCAGGTGGTAGTCGCCCACCAGACCGTCCTGCGCGGAGTATTGCGCCATGGGCGAGACGACGATGCGGTTCTTCAGCTTCACGCTGCGCAGGGTGTAGGGCGTGAACATGGGCGGCGGCGCTTTGCCACGCACCTGCACGCCCGCCCGCTCGGCGAACCAGGTTTCATAGCCCTGCAGCCAGGCCGCATCGCGCAGCCGGAGGTTCTCGTGGCTGATGCGCTGGCTGCGCGTGAGCATGGAGTACATGAATTGTTCGGGCTCGAGCTGGTCGCAGTAGCGGTGGCCGCAGACCTCGAACCACTCCATGGCATTCCAGGCGGCGTTCTGGATGCGCAGCGTCTCCACGCGCCTGGCCTCCTGGTAGGCCGCCAGCACCTCGGGCAGCTGGGCCGGGTCGTCGCCCAGGGCCTTGAACTGGCGCGTGAGCTCAATGGCATCTTCAATGGCCAGCTTGGTGCCCGAGCCGATGGCGAAGTGCGCCGTATGCACGGCATCGCCCATGAGCACCACATGGCTGCCCTGCGCATTGCGCAGCCACCAGTGGCCACACACCACGCGCTGAAAGTTCAGCCAGGCCGAGCCCCGCAGGTGGCGGGCATTGGTCATGAGCTTGGCGCCTTGCAGATTATTGGCAAAGAGTTGCTCGCAAAAGGCGATGGACTGTTCCTGGTCGGCCTGGTCCAGGCCGTGGGCCAGCCAGACTTCCTCGGGGCACTCGACGATGAAGGTGGTGGTGTTCTCGTCGAACTTGTAGACATGGGCCTGGAACCAGCCGTGCTCGGTGCGCTCGAACAGGAAGGTGAAGGCGTCGTAAAGCTTGTTCGTGCCCAGCCAGATGTAGCGGTTGGGGCGCAGGGCGATGTCGGGCTTGAACACCTCTTCATAGCGCGTGCGCACCCGGGAGTTGATGCCGTCGCTGGCGATCACGAGGTCGGCGTCGGGGAAGTCCAGGTCGCTGTCCACGTCGGCCTCGAACACCAGCTTGACGCCCAGCTCCTCGCAGCGCAACTGCAGGATGTTGAGCAGCTTCTTGCGGCCGATGCCCACAAAACCGTGGCCCCCGGAGCGGATGACCTGCCCCTTGAAGTGCAGCTCGATGTCGTCCCAGTGGTTGAAGGCCTTCTGGATGACCTCGGCCGTCGGTGCGTCCCAGGCCCGCATGTTGTCCATGGTGGCGTCGGAGAACACCACCCCCCAGCCGAAGGTGTCGTAGGGCTTGTTGCGCTCGACCACGGTGATGTCGTGGGCGGGGTTGAGTTGCTTCATCAGCAGCGCAAAGTACAGGCCCGACGGGCCGCCACCGATGCAGACGATTTTCATGGGTGCTCCTTGGTGTCCCGCCCGAGCGGGGCAGGAACGTCGGAAAATAGTTTAGGCCTAAACTATTTAAGACTCAATCACCCCGAGCAGGATCCGGGTATGTCCTGGCTGCGGACTCAGCGATTGCGGAAACGACGGTCGATGAAGGCCTGCAGCTCGCCCACCACGCCCTTCCTGAAGGTCATCACGCAGACCACAAAGATAGCGCCGATGATGACCGTGACCCAGGAGCCAACCTTGTCGGCCAAGAGGTTCTGCAGGGCGATCACGATGCCCGCACCGAGGACGGGGCCGAACAGCGTGCCTACGCCGCCCAAGAGGCTCATCAGGATGACCTCGCCTGACATGGACCAGTGCACATCGGACAGGGTGGCAAAGCCCATCACCAGGGTCTTGAGCGAGCCGGCCAGCCCGGCCAGGGCGGCCGAGAGAATGAAGGCCAGCAGCTTGTAGCGGTCGACCTCGTAGCCCAGCGAGATGGCGCGGGGCTCGTTCTCGCTGATCATCTTGATCACCCGGCCGAAAGTCTAATTAACGATGCGCGAGATGCCCAGGTAGCAGGCCAGGAAGATCGCGGCCACCACGTAGTACATGGCGGTGTCCGAGCCCAGGTCCAGCCCGCCCAGGAAGGTGCCGCGCGGCACGGCCTGCAGACCGTCTTCGCCGCCCGTGAAGGGCGCCTGCAGGCAA